>CAZTGY010000056.1:0-11981 GCA_964613445.1 uncultured Chromatiaceae bacterium
GATGCGCGCCGGCGGCGTGGCGCAGAGTGCGGCCAGCCGCTCCAGCGACAGGGCCAGGTGGGCGCCGCGCTTCGTGTCGGCCACCGCGTGCAGCTCGTCGACGATCACCGTACGGACCGTGGCCAGCATCTCGCGCCCGGAAACGGACGTGAGCAGGATGAACAGCGACTCGGGCGTCGTGACGAGGATGTGGGGCGGCGTCCGGCGCATGCGCGCCCGCTCCACCTGCGGCGTGTCGCCGGTGCGCACCGCCGTGCGGATCTCCGCGTGATCAAACACGGACAGCCGCTCCCGGATCCCGGCCAGGGGCTCTTCCAGGTTCTTGCGGATGTCGTTGGACAGCGCCTTCAGTGGCGAGACGTAGAGCACCCGGGTCTCATCGGGCAGGCCGCCCCGGGCCGTGCCCTCGCAGACCAGGGAGTCGATGGGGGGCACGAAAGCCGCCACTGTCTTGCCCGAGCCCGTGGGCGCCGCCAGCAGGGTGTGCCGGCCGGCCCGGATGGCCGGCCAGGCCCGGGCCTGGACGGGCGTGGGCGCGCCGAAACGGTCGCTGAACCAGCCGGCGACGGCGGGGTGGAAATCGGTCGGGGGCATGCCTCCGACTATAGTGTAGGAGCGCCTCCAGGCGCGACCACGGTCTTCGTCGCGCCTGAAGGCGCTCCTACAGCACGATCACCGGCCGTAGGTGGCCATCAGCTCCGCGACGCCGAGGGTGTTGGCATTGACGTTGAAGCCCACGAAGGCGGCCGTGGCGCCGGCCGGCAGGTCGAGCTTCTCCACCTTCAGCGCGTGGAGGCGGAAGTAGTAGCGGTGGGGCTTGGCGCCGGGCGGCGGGCAGGGCCCGCCGTAACCGGGGGTGCCGAAGTCGGTGTTGCCCTGCATCACGCCGGGAGGCATCAGCTTCGCCGCGGGCTCGCCGGCCCGGGCCGGGAGGGACTGCAGGCTCGCGGGCAGGTTCCAGACCACCCAGTGCCACCAGCCACTCCCCGTCGGCGCGTCCGGGTCGTGGACCATGAGCGCAAAGCTCTTCGTGCCGGCGGGCGGGTTGCGCCAGCTTAAGGACGGCGACACGTTGCCGCCCGTGCAGCCGAAGCCGTTGAAGACCTGGGCGGCGGCGATCGGCTGGCCGGGCACCAGGTCGGGGCTGACGAGGCGGAAGGTGGTGTCCCCGGCGTGGGCGGTGCCGAGGACCAGCGCGAGAGCGAGGCTGACGAAGCGCATGGCATAGGTTCCTGTAGGAGCGGCTTCAGCCGCGACCGGAAGCTTGTATAGCAGACAGCGAGTCACGGCTGAAGCCACTCCTACGCTTGCAGCTCCGGGCGGTCCCTGAACCACGCGAGCACCTCCGGGTTCGCCAGCGCCTCCGCGTTGCCCGGTGGCTCCCCGTGCACCACGGCGCGCACCGCCAGCTCCGACAGCTTGCCGCTCCGCGTCCGGGGCAGGTCGGGAACCTGCACCACCTTCGCGGGCACGTGGCGCGGCGACAGCCCCGTGCGCACCACGTGGCGGATCCGCTCGGTGAGTGCCGCATCGAGTTGCCGGCCGCCAGCGAGCACCACGAAGAGCACGATGCGTTCGTCGCCCTGCCAGCGCTGGGCGACAGCCAGGCTCTCCTGCACTTCCGGCATGCTCTCGACGGCACGATAGAGTTCCGCCGTGCCGATGCGCACGCCCCCGGGATTCAGGGTCGCGTCGGACCGGCCGTGGATCAGGAAGCCGCCCGACGGCGTGCGCTCCATGTAATCTCCGTGGGCCCAGGCGCCGGGAAATCGTTCGAAGTAGGCGCGCCGGTAGCGGCTGCCGTCCGGGTCGCCCCAGAAGCCAGCGGGCTGGGACGGGAATGGCAGGGTGCAAACCAGTTCTCCCTGCCCGGCGGTTAGTGTGCGGCCCGCGTCATCAAATACGTCCACCGCCATGCCGAGGCCCGCGCACTGCAGCTCTCCCCGACGCACGGGGAGCAGCGGGTTGCCCAGAACGAAGCAGGCGCAGATGTCGGTACCCCCGGAGATGGAGGAGAGCTGCACGTCGGTCTTCACCGCACCGTAGACCGCGTTGAAGGTCTCCGCCGCGAGCGGGGAGCCGGTCGACAGGATCGTGCGCACGCTCGTCAGGCGGCAGGCGTCCCGGGGCCGGACACCGCTCTTCGCGAGCCCCGCGAGGTAACGCGCGCTGGTACCGAAGACCGTGATGCCCTCCTCGTCCGCCATCCTCCACAGGGCCGTGTAGTCCGGTTGGGTGGGCGAACCGTCGTACAGCACCAGCGTGGCGCCGCTCGCCAGGCCGCTCACCAGCCAGTTCCACATCATCCAGCCGCAGGTGGTGAAGTAGAACAGCCGGTCACTGCGGTGCAGGTCGGTGTGCAGCAGGTGCTCCTTGAGGTGCTGGAGCAGCGTGCCGCCGGCACCGTGGACGATGCCCTTGGGCGGGCCGGTGGTGCCGGAGGAATAGAGGATGTACAGCGGGTGGTCGAAGGGCGTGGCGTGGAACCCGAGCGGCGCCGGGGTGGCGGTGAATTCCGCCCAGGGGAGGCTGCCCGGCAGGTCGCCCACCCCCACGACGGCAGCAAGGCCGGGAAGCTGCGCGGCAAGCTGCTGCACCGTGGCCGTCGTGTCGATGCGCTTGCCGGCGTAGGCGTAGCCGCTCGTTGCGATCAGGACCTTCGGCGTGATCTGCCCGAACCGGTCGATGACGCTCGCCGCGCCGAAATCCGGCGAGCAGGACGACCAGATGGCCCCCAGGCTCGCCGTGGCCAGCATGCCGATGACCGCCTCGGGACCGTTGTGCAGGAGCGCCGCTACCCGGTCGCCGGGGCCGACACCGAGCCGGCGCAGGCCGGCGGCCGCCCGGGCCACCTGCTCGTGGAGCTGGCGGTAACTGAGTTCGCCGCGACCCCCCGCTTCGTCCCGCCAGATGAGCGCCGGGTGATCGTCCTGGAAGCGCAGGAGGTTCTCGGCGAAATTCAGCGTGCCGCCGGGGAACCAGCGGGCGCCGGGGTTCTTCTCGCCATACGCCAGCACGGCGTCGGGGCCGCGCCGCCAGCGCAGGTCGCAGAAGGACGCCAGCTCGCCCCAGAAGGCTTCGGGGGCTTCGACGGACCAGCGGTGGAGGCTGCTGTAGTCGGGGACGGGCACGCCGTGACGGGCCCTGACGCGGTCGATGAAGCGGGCCAGGTGGGCGCGGTGGATACGGGCGGAATCAGGCTGCCAGAGGATCTCGCCGGTCATCCCCGCGATTATGTAGGAGCGCCTTCAGGCGCGACACCCTCGGGTCGCGCCTGAAGGCGCTCCTACAGGCCCGGGTCGCGCCTGAAGGCGCTCCTACAGTCGCTCCTACCCGCCGATGTAGTACATCTCCACCTTCCCGCTCGCGGGCGACCTGGCGCGCAGCTCGCTGTAGCGATCCTCCCGGCGGGTCCACACGCCCATGATCAGGGCGCGGAGCTGGTCGTCATCCAGCCCCGCCCGCAATGGCCCCTTGAGGTCGGTGCCGCGGGACGCGAACAGGCAGGTGTAGAGCTGGCCGTCGGACGAGAGCCGGCCCCGGGTGCAGGAGCCGCAGAAGGGCTCGGACACCGACGAGATGAAACCCACCTCGCCGGCGCCATCGTCGAAGCGGTAACGCTCCGCCACTTCGCCGTGATAGTTGGGCTGCACGGGCGTCAGCGGCCAGCGGGCGGTGATGGCAGCCAGCAGCTCGCGCGACGGCACGGTGTCGGTGGCCTGCCAATGGTTGATGGTGCCCACGTCCATGTACTCGATGAAGCGCACGATCACGCCAGTGCCGCGGAAGTGCTCCACCAGGTCCACCACCGTGTGCTCGTTGACGCCCCGCTTCACCACCGCGTTCACCTTGATGGGCGTGAGGCCGGCGATCATCGCCTCGTGGATGCCCTCCAGCACCTGGGCCTTGCTGCCCCGCCCGCCGCTCATCCGCAGGAACACGGCGTCATCCAGCGAATCCAGGCTCACGGTGACCCGGGACAGGCCCGCCGCCTTGAGCGCCGCGGCGTGCTGGGCCAGCAGGATGCCGTTGGTGGTGAGAGCGATGTCGTCGATGCCCGGCACCCGGGACAGGTCGCCGACCAGCTCCGCGATGTTCGGCCGGAGCAGCGGCTCGCCGCCGGTAATGCGCAGCTTGCGCACGCCGAGGCCGGCGAAGATGTGGGCGAGGCGCAGGATCTCCTCGAACGACAGCCGCTCGCTGCTCTTCAGGAACTCGAAGTCGGGGTGGTACTTGTCCTCGGGCATGCAGTAGGGGCAACGGAAGTTGCAGCGGTCCATGACGGAGATGCGCAGGTCCCGCAGCGGACGGTTCAGGCGGTCTGCCATCACCGGCAGCTCGTCCGCGCGGTGGATCGGTATGACGTTCTCGGGCATGGGGCGATGGTAGCAGAGGCCCCCGGGACGGCATTGACATCGCTCATCCCGATATACTTCCGTGATGTCCGGGACCATGCAGGCTGTAGAAATTTCCCAGGCCGGACCGCCAGAGGTGCTGCGGGCCTGCTCCCGTCCCGTGCCCGCGCTCCAGTTCGGCGAAGTGCTCATCCGCGTTGCAGCGGCCGGCGTCAACCGGCCCGACTGCCTGCAGCGGGCCGGCGGCTACCCGCCCCCGCCCGGCGCCTCCGACCTGCCGGGCCTGGAAGTCGCCGGCACCGTCGTGGCCGCGGCGCGGGATGTCACGAGCCCGGCGGTGGGCGACCGGGTGTGCGCGCTGGTGGCCGGCGGCGGTTACGCGGAATACTGCGCGGCGCCCGCGGTGCAGTGCCTGCCGGCGCCGGCGGCGTTCAGCGACGTGGAAGCCGCCGCGATCCCCGAGACCTTCTTCACCGTGTGGACCAACGTCTTCGAGCGGGGCCGGCTCGAGCGGGGCGAGTCGCTGCTGGTCCACGGCGGCGCGAGCGGCATCGGCACCACGGCGATCCAGCTCGGCGTGGCGTTCGGCGCCCGGGTGTTCGCCACGGCAGGCACCGACGAGAAGTGCGCGCTCTGCTTCAGGCTCGGCGCGGAGCTTGCCGTGAACTACCGCACCCACCGGTTCCTCGACGTGCTCCAGGCCGCCACGAAGAAGCGCGGCGTGGACGTGATCCTGGACATGGTCGGCGCGTCCTACCTGCCGGACAACATCCGGCTCCTCCGGGAGGACGGCCGGCTCGTCTGGATCGCCGCCCTCGCCGGCACGAAGGGCGAGGTGAACATCAGCCAGGTCTTCCTGAAGCGCCTGACGCTGACGGGCTCCACGCTGCGCAACCGCCCGCCGGCCGAGAAGGGCCGCATCGCCCGCGCGCTGCACGAGGCCGTCTGGCCGCTGTTCGAGCAGCGCGCCGTCGTGCCCGTCATCCAGCACGTGCTGCCGCTGGCGGAAGCCGTGCAGGCCCACCGCATCCTCGAGGCCAACGAGGCGATGGGCAAGGTCGTGCTGCGGATGCCGGACAACCCGTGAGCACGAAGGCCCTGCTCCGGCAGTTCGATGCCTGGCGGGCCGAGGGCCGCACGCTGGTGCTCGCCACGGTCGTCGACACCGCGGGGTCCACCTACACCAAGGCCGGCCACCGCATCCTCATCGCCGACTCGGGCAACTGTCAGGGCCTGGTGAGCGGCGGCTGCCTGGAGGGGGACCTGGCCGTCCACGCGCAGGACGTCATCGCCTCCGGGGAGGCCCGCATCGTCACCTACGATCTGCGCGGCGGGAACGACGAGCTCTTCGGCCTTGGCATCGGCTGCGACGGCCTCCTGCGCATCCTGCTCCAGCGCCTGTCACCGGGCGGGAACTACGAGCCCTTCGCCGCCATCGCACGGGTACTGACCGGGGACCGGGCCGAGCCCTGGGAGATCCAGCTGCCGGGCGGGGCCACGCTGCGGACGATCCTCCGGCCCCTGCCCCGCCTGCTGGTGCTGGGCGCGGGGCCGGATGCCGAACCGGTGGTCACCCTGGCCGACCTGCTGGGCTGGCGGATCACGGTGGTGGACCACCGGCCGGCCTACCTGCAGCGGCCCGCCTTCGCCGCCGTGGACGCCCGGGTGTGCGCAGCCGCCGACACGCTGGCGACGCAGGTCACGCTGGCGCACTTCGCGGCAGCGGTCGTGATGAGCCATCACCTGGCCACGGACCGCAGCTACCTCGCCGCCCTGGCACCCAGCGCCATACCTTATATAGGTGTCCTGGGGCCGCCCGGGCGCCGCGACCGGCTGCTGCGTGAACTGGGTCACGCCGCCACGGCGCTCGGCCACCGCCTGCACGGTCCCGCCGGCCTCGACATCGGGGCCGACTCGCCGGAGTCCATTGCGCTGTCGATACTCGGGGAGATCCACGCCATGACGAGGCAACGCTGATGACCGACGCCCGGCGCCGCATCGATGTCACGGAGGCCGACGCACTGATCCGCAGGCGGCTCACCGGCTGGGGCACCGTGCGGGTGCCCCTCGACGCCGCCCAGGGCGAGATCCTCCGCCAGACGATCGCCGCCGAGCGGGACCAGCCGCCCTTCGACCGGGTCACCATGGACGGCATCGCGATTGATCACGGCGCCTTTGCCGCCGGCATCCGGCGGTTCCAGGTTGCCGGCACGCAGGGTGCGGGCAGCGCGCCGATGCGGCTACCGGACAAGCAGAGCTGCATCGCCATCATGACGGGCGCCGCACTCCCGCCTGGCGCCAACACTGTCGTCCCGATCGAGCGCACGACGCGGGACGGGACGACAGCCAGCATCGCGGCAGGCTACGAGCCTGCCGCCGGCCAGTTCATCCACCGGCGGGCCTCGGACCACCGGCAGGGCGCGACGCTGCTGTCGCCCGGCGCGATGCTGGGCGCGCCGGAGATGGCGATCCTCACGGTCGGCGGCGCGGACACCGTGGAGGTGGCGCGCCGCCCCGCCATCACCGTGGTATCCACCGGTGACGAGCTGGTGGACGTGGGACAGCCCCTCGGCCCGACGCAGGTCCGCTCGTCCAATGACCGGGCCATCGCGGCGGCCCTGGCCACCCGGGGCTTCATCGACTGCGACCGCCTGCACCTGCCGGACGACCGGGCCGTGCTGGAGACCGCGCTCGGCGAGCTGCTGGCGGAACAGGACGTGCTGGTGCTCACGGGCGGCGTGTCGATGGGCGAGTTCGACTACGTGCCCCAGGTGCTGCTCTCGCTCGGCATGGACCTGGTCTTCCACAAGGTGCTGCAGCGGCCGGGACTGCCGCTCTGGTTCGGCGTGTCGCCGGCGGGCAAGCCCGTGTTCGCGCTGCCGGGCAATCCCGTGTCGAGCCTCGTGTGCCTGGTGCGCTACGTGGCGCCGGCGCTGGTGGCCGCGCTGGGCGCCGCTCCCCGCCCGGACATCGTCGTGCGGCTGGACCGGCACGTGCAGTTCGAGCCGGACCTGACGTACTTCCTGCCGGTCACGCTCCGCTACGGTGCCGATGGCGAATGCCTTGCCACGCCGAAGCCCACCAACACGTCGGGCGATTTCACGGCACTGGGCGGCACGGATGGCTTCGTCGAGCTGCCGCGGGGGATGTCGGAGTTCGCGCCCGGCTACACCGCGCGCTTCTATCCCTGGTAGGAGCACCTTCAGGCGCGACCGGAAAAAGGTTCGCGGCTGAAGCCGCTCCTACGTGCCCAGGACCTTCCGCGCCGGGGTGTGCTCGTAGCCGAGCGCGGTGGCCACCGCCTCGTAGGTCACCTTGCCCCGGTGGATGTTCAGGCCTTCCAGCAGGTACGGGTCGTCGAGGAGCGCCTGGCGGTAGCCCTTGTCGGCGAGGGCGAGCACGTAGGGCAGCGTCGCGTTGTTCAGGGCGAAGGTGGACGTGCGCGCCACCGCGCCGGGCATGTTCGCCACGCAGTAGTGCACCACGCCCTCCTCCACGTAGGTGGGCTTCGAGTGCGTCGTGGCGCGGGCCGTCTCGAAGCAACCGCCCTGGTCGATGGCCACGTCCACGACGACGGAGCGGTCGCGCATCTCCCGGACCATCTCCCGGCTCACGAGCCGGGGCGCCGCGGCGCCGGGCACCAGCACGGCGCCGATCACCAGGTCGGCCTCGGCCACGTAGTGCTCGATGGCCTCCACCGTGGAGTAGATCGTGTTCAGCCGCCCGCCGAACTGGAAGTCGAGTTCCTTCAGGCGCGGCAGGGAGCGGTCGACGACCGTCACCTGGGCCTCCATGCCCATCGCCACGCGGATGGCGTTGGTGCCCACCACGCCGCCGCCGAGCACCACCACGTTGGCGGCCTTCACGCCGGGCACGCCGCCCAGCAGGATGCCGGCGCCGCCCGCCTCCCGCTCCAGGCAGTGGGCGCCCGCCTGCACGGCCATGCGGCCGGCCACCTCGCTCATGGGCGACAGCAGCGGCAGGCTGCGGTTGGGGCCCGTGACGGTCTCGTAGGCGATGGCCACGACGCCGGACTTCACCAGGCTCTCCGTCTGCTTCGGATCCGGCGCCAGGTGCAGGTACGTGAACAGCACCTGGCCGTCGCGCAGCAGGGGAAACTCCTCGGGCAGGAGTTCCTTGACCTTCACGATCATCTCGGCGCGGCTGAAGACCTCCCGGGCCGAATGGACGATCGTTGCGCCGGCCCGCTCGTAGTCGGGATCGCGCACGCCGATGCCGGCGCCGGCCTTGCTCTGGACCAGGACCTGGTGGCCGTGGAAGGTCAGTTCGCGGACGCTGGTGGGCGTGAGCCCGACGCGGTGCTCGTCCTGTTTGATCTCGGTGGGAACGCCGATCAGCATTGCAGTCTCCTTCAGGTGACGGCGCGCAGGGCCTTGCCCAGCGCGTCGACGATCTGCCCGATCTGGGCCTCGTCGATGATGAGTGGTGGCGTGAGCGCGATGGTGTCGCCGGTCGTGCGCACGAGCACGCCGTTCGCAAAGCAGTGGCGGAACACGTCCAGGGCACGCAGCGTGGGCTGGTCCCGGCGGGGCTCGAGCTCCACGGCCCCCATCAGCCCGATGTTGCGGATATCGATGACGTGGGGCGCGCCCTTCAGGCCGTGCAGCGCGTCGGTAAACGCCGGCGCCAGGGCGGCGGCGCGCTGGAAGAGGCCTTCCTCCCGGTACACGGCCAGGGCCGCGAGCCCGGCCGCGCAGGCCAGCGGATGGCCGGAGTACGTGTAGCCGTGGAAGAACTCGATGGCCTGCGCCGGTTCGGCGCCGGCGGTCGAGCCGGAGCCGACGCAGGCCTCGTAGATGCGCCGGTCGACCAGCACCGCGCCCATGGGCACGACGCCGCTGGTGATGCCCTTGGCGACCGTCATCAGGTCGGGCTGCACGCCGAAAGTCTGCGACGCGAAGGCCGCGCCGGTGCGGCCGAAGCCGGTGATGACCTCGTCGAAGATGAGCAGCAGGTTGTGCCGGTCGCAGATCGCCCGGATGCGCTCCAGGTAACCCTTGGGCGGCAACAGCACGCCGGCGGACCCGGAGACGGGCTCGATGATCACTCCGGCGATCGTGCTCGGGTCGTGCAGCGCGATGAGCCGTTCCAGCGCATCGGCCAGCTCCACGCCGTGGTCCGGCTGGCCCCGCGAGAAGGCGTTGCGCGCCAGGTCGTGGGTGTGGGGCAGGTGGTCCACGCCGGGCAGCATGGCGCTCGCGAAGACCTTGCGGTTTGCCACCATGCCGCCGACGGAGATCCCGCCGAAGCCGACGCCGTGGTAGCCCCGCTCCCGGCCGATGAAGCGGAAGCGCTGCCCCTCGCCCCGGGCCCGGTGCCAGGCCAGCGCGATCTTCAGCGCGGTGTCCACCGCCTCGGAGCCGGAATTGACGAAGAAGGCGTGGGCCAGGTTGCCGGGGGCGAGCTTCACCACCTCCGCGGCCAGTTCGAAGGCGCCCGCATGGCCCAGGTTGAAGGCCGTGGCGTAGTCCAGCCGGCCCACCTGCTCCCGCACGGCCGCCACGATCCGCGGGTGGCAGTGGCCGGCGTTGACGCACCAGAGGCCCGCGATGCCGTCGAGGATCTTCTGGCCGTCCCGGGTGGTGTAGTACATCCCGGAGGCTGATTCGAGGAGCAGCGGGTGCTGCTTGAAGTACCGGTTGGCCGTGAAGGGCATCCAGTAGGGCTGGAGATCCGGCAGCGGTGTGGGGTTGGCCATGAATCCACACTACCGTACTTCCCCGGAGGCGCACAATTCGGGATCCGGGGCTATGATCGGGGGCGATGAGGAAGATGCCCACGATCAAGGCCGTGATGACCCCCTTCCCTTACTCCGTGGACGAGGGCGCGTCCGTGGCCGATGCCCTTGCCTTCATGCGGGAGCACCGCATCCGGCACCTGCCCGTGACCCAGGGCGGCGAACTCATCGGCAGCGTGTCCGACCGGGACATCAAGCTGATCCTCGGGCCCGACTTCGCCAACCCGGACGAGCACGAGACCCGGGTGGCGGACGCCATGGTGCGGGACGCCTACATGGTGGACATGGAGGCCCGCCTGGACGACGTGCTCGCCCACATGGCGGAACACCACCTGGGCGCGGCCATCGTCACGCGGCGCGGCAAGCTGGCCGGCATCTTCACGGTCACGGATGCCTGCCGGCACTTCGCCGAATTCCTCCGGGAGCAGGTCCGGCGCTCGGGCGGCGACGACGCGGCCTGAGGAATCGTCCCGGCGGCAGCGGTCACGCCGCCTCACGGGTATGATCAGGGCATGGACAAGCCCCGCGAGTTTCTCCCCCTCTCCATCGCCGTGCTCACGGTCTCCGATACCCGCACGTTCGAGACGGACACGTCCGGCGCGTTGCTGGTCAGCCGGCTCGAAGACGCGGGCCACCTGCTCGGCGACCGGGCACTGGAACCCGACGACATGTACCGCATCCGGGCCACGGTGTCCGCCTGGATCGCCGACCCCGGCATTCAGGTGGTCATCACTACCGGCGGCACGGGCGTCACGGGCCGCGACGGCACCCCGGAGGCGATCAGGCCGCTCATGGACAAGGTGATCGAAGGCTTCGGCGAGATGTTCCGCCGGATCTCCTGGGACGACATCGGTACGTCGACGTTGTCGTCCCGATGCCTGGCCGGCGTGGCCAACGGCACGTACATCTTCTGCCTGCCCGGTTCCAGCAACGCCTGCGCCACCGGGTGGGACCAGCTGATCGCGTCCCAGCTCGATTACCGTACGCGGCCCTGCAACCTTGCCGAGCTGATGCCGCGCCTCAAGGAGGTATGAGGCTGCCGTGGCCCCGCTGCAGATCCACCAGATTCCCTGCCTGCAGGATAACTACGGCTACCTGATCCATGACCCTGCGTCCGGCCTGACGGCTTCGATCGACACCCCGGACGCCGCGGCCATCGAGCGCGCACTCACCGAACACGGCTGGAAGCTCGACTACATCCTCAACACCCACCATCACTTCGACCACGCGGGCGGCAACCTGGCGCTGAAGGCGAAGAGCGGGTGCGTGATCGTCGGCTCCCGGGCGGATGCGGTGCGGATCCCGGGCATCGACGTGCTGGTGGGCGAAGGCGACCGGTTCAGCCTCGGGGCCCATGCGGCCCGGATCTTCGAGACCTCCGGCCACACGGTTGGCCACATCTGCTACGTGTTCGACGACGACAAGGCCGCCTTCGTCGGCGACACCCTGTTCTCCCTGGGCTGCGGGCGGCTCTTCGAGGGCACGCCAGCCCAGATGTGGGCATCCCTGCAGAAGCTCATGGCGCTGCCCGACGACGTGCGGGTGTACTGCGCCCACGAGTACACCCAGAGCAACGGGCGCTTCGCAGTGACGATGGAGCCGCGGAACGCGGCGCTGGCGGCGCGGGTCGCGGAAGTCGCGGCGCTGCGGGCGGGCGGCCGCCCCACCGTGCCGAGCACCATCGGCCTGGAGAAGGCCACCAACCCGTTCCTCCGGCCAGCGAGCCCGGAACTCCGCGCCACCCTGGGGATGCCGGACAGCCCCGACACCGACGTGCTCGGCGAAACCCGCCGCCGCAAGGACCGGTTTTGAAGAGGCACCGGGTTTGGGATCTGGGGATTTCCCTTGAAATCCCCAGATCCCAAACC
>CAZTGY010000057.1:0-11688 GCA_964613445.1 uncultured Chromatiaceae bacterium
GATCCCGAGCACGGGTACCTCATGAAGTACACCGTGGCGGAGGACAAGGAAAAGCACATCAACGCCATCGCCAGCGCGCTGAAGAAGGGCGATGCGCTCTACCTGGCCACTGACCCGGACCGCGAGGGCGAGGCCCTTTCCTGGCACCTGCAGGAAGTGCTCGGCGAGCGGGGCCTGCTCAAGGACCGGGACGTCTACCGGGTGGTGTTCTACGAGATCACCGAGCGGGAAGTGAAGGAGGCGATCCAGAAGCCCCGCAAGGTCTCCATGGACCTCGTCAATGCCTATCGCACCCGCCGGGCCATGGATCACCTGATCGGCTTCAAGCTGTCCCCGCTGTTGTGGCGAAAGATCAGCCCCAAGCTGTCAGCCGGCCGGGTGCAGAGCCCCGCGCTGCGCATGCTCGTGCAGCGCGAGGAGGAGATCGAGGCCTTCCGGAGCCAGGAGTACTGGTCCATCGAGGCGGCCACCGGCAAGCCGCCCGCCGTATTCGCGGCGCGCCTGGTCGAGTACGCGGGGAAGAAGGTCATCGACACCTTCAATCGCGAGAAGCCCGAGACCTTCTCCTTCCAGAACGCGGCCCAGGCTACCGCGGCGAAGGAGACACTCGAGTCGGCCGCGGGCGGCCAGCTGCGGGTCAAGGCCGTCGAGCGCAGCCAGCGCCGGCGCCGCGCCGCGCCGCCGTTCACCACCTCCACCCTGCAGCAGGAGGCCTCGCGGAAGCTCGGCTTCCGGGCGCGCAACACGATGCAGGTGGCCCAGAAGCTCTACGAGGGCATCAGCATCCCCGAGGGCACGGTGGGCCTCATCACCTACATGCGCACGGACTCCGTGGGCCTCGCGAAGGAGGCAGTGGATGACATCCGCAACTTCATCGTCGAGCGCTACGGCAAGGCGAGCCTGCCGGCCCAGCCCAACGTGTACAAGACCACGGCGAAGAACGCCCAGGAAGCCCACGAGGGCATCCGCCCCACCAGCATCCGCCGCGTGCCGGAAGAGCTCCGCAGCTTCCTCTCCGACGAGCAGTTCAAGCTGTACAGCCTGATCTGGAAGCGCACGATTGCGTCCCAGATGGAGCCGGCGGTGTACGACATGCTGGCCGTGGACCTCGTACCCGCGCAGCGCGCCGAGGCCGGCCGCTTCCGGGCCACCGGCTCCACGCTGGTGAGCCCCGGCTTCATCGCCGTCTACCTGGAGGGCCGGGACGAGGAAGGCGACGACGACACCGACGTCAAGCTGCCGTCGGTCCAGCAGGGCGACCTGCTGCCGCTCGCGGCCATCAAGCCGGAGCAGCACTTCACCGAGCCGCCCGCCCGCTTCACGGAGGCGAGCCTCGTGAAGGCTCTCGAGGAGCGCGGCATCGGCCGGCCGTCCACCTACGCCACGATCATTTCCACGCTGCTGAACCGCAACTACGCGGAGCTCAAGGGCCGGGCCCTGAAGCCCACCGACGGCGGCCGCATCGTCAGCGGCTTCCTGACGAACAACTTCACGCGCTACGTGGACTACGACTTCACGGCCCACATGGAAGACGAGCTCGACGAAGTCTCCCGCGGCGAGCGCGAGTGGGTGCCGGTGCTCGAGGAGTTCTGGAAGCCCTTCGCGGTACTACTCAAGGAGAAGGAGAAGTCAGTGACGCGGGAGGAGGCCGTCCAGGTGCGGGAACTGGGCACGGACCCGAACTCGGGCCGGCCCGTGTCGGCGCGCTTCGGCCGCTTTGGGCCCTTCATCCAGATCGGCACGCGGGATGACGAGGAGAAGCCGAAGTGGAAGGGCCTCCAGCCCGGCCAGAGCATGTTCAACATCCAGCTTCCCGAGGCGCTCGAGCTCTTCAAGCTGCCCCGGGCCCTCGGCAACCTGCCCACCGGCGAGCCGGTGAGCACCAACACCGGCCAGTTCGGTCCTTACGTGCAATACGAGACGATCGAACAGGCCACGGGCGAGGTTAAGAAGAAGTACGTTTCCCTCCGCGAGCACGACCCGTACAAGATCACCCTCGAGGAGGCCATCGAGGTGATCCGCGCCAAGCAGGAGGCCGACGCCAACAAGCTGATCAAGGACTATGGCGTGGACAACCTGCGCCTCCTCCGCGGCCGCTGGGGCCCGTACCTGACCGACGGCGAGAAGAATGCCCGCCTGCCGAAGGATCGCGAACCGGAGACCATCACCCTGGACGAGGCCCGGGCGCTGATCCTGGCCGCGCCGCCGCCGAAGCGCCGCTGGGGCCGGCCCCTGACCAAGAAGAAGGTCGCCAGAAAGGCTGCCCGGAAGGTAGCGCCCAAACTCGCGACAGCCGGCGCCGGTGGCAATGGTGCGGAAGCGCCGGTGGCGGGCAAGCCCAAGGCCGCCCGCAAGAGGAGCACGAAGGCGGCCACGAAATCTGCCAAGGCTGGCAAGAAGTCGCCCGGCAAGGGCAGGCCGGCGCCTGACGGCGGCCCGGAGTAGGGCGCCCTTCGAGCCTGGCGCGTGCCCACCACCCTCTTCCTGGCTCCACGACTGCGCCATGCGGCCGCCGTGCTCCATGCCGGCGGCGTCATCGCCTATCCCACCGAGGGCGTCTACGGACTGGGTTGCCGCCCCGACGACGGCCGGGCGGTCCGGCACCTGCTGGACCTGAAGCAGAGGCCCGTGTCGGCCGGCCTGATCCTGATCGCCGCCAGCTTCGAGCAGCTCACCGACTGGATAGCGCCGACGGCCCGGGAGATTCGCCAGCTCGCCGAGCCGCGCGGCGGCCCCCTGACCTGGCTGGTCACCGCGGGGCCGCTGACGCCGGAATGGATCACGGGCGGGCGGCGCACGGTGGCCGTTCGCGTGACCCGCCACCCGGTGGCAGCAGGGCTCTGCCTCGCCGCCGGGCTGCCCCTCGTCTCCACCAGTGCCAACCGGCGCGGCAAGCCGCCAGCCCGCTCGGCGCTGGGCGCCCGGCTGCGCTTCGGCCGTCGGCTGGACCTGGTCGTCGGCGGAGCAACCGGCGGCGCCGCGGGGCCCACGGAGATCCGGGACGCGACCTCGGGACGCGTGGTCCGGGCCGGCTGAAGCCGGGATTGTGTAGATAAACTGTCTATATAGTGATGATATTCAGGCAACTGTTTCCAGGCTCACCGCCTGTGCTACCCTCTCCACTTAACAAAATCGGCTAAGCCTCTGCCGGACAATAAGAAACGACGGACTTCAGGGTGCGCTCCTTTTCCCATTGCCAATCGCTGATCCTGCTGGGACTGGCCCTGGGGCTGGCGCCCGCGCTGCCGGTTGCGGCCGGACCGGCCCCGGTTGCCGGCGAGCGGGCCGCCGAAGGCGGCCGCCTGCGGCCGATGGGGGCGGAGCACGGTGACAACGAGTCCCGCGTGTACATCGTCCAGTTCCGGGAGCCGGCGGCGCTCCGCGAGCCCTCGATCCGCCAGGAGTCCGGGCTGGCCGCCGCCGAGTCTGGCGGCAGTCCGGCAGCCACCGGGACCGGCCGCCGACAGGCGAGGGCCAGCGCCCCGGGACGGGGTGATGATCGCCGGCGCCGCTTCGATGCGGGCTCCCCCTCCGTCCGCCGCTATGCCGACCGGCTCACGGCCCGGCATGACGCCGCCCTCGACTCGGTCGGCGCCGGCGACGAGAAGCTCTACAGCTATCGCTACGCGCTCAACGGCGTCGCCGCGCGCCTGACGCCGGCCCAGGCCCGGAAGCTCCAGGCCCGGAAGGATGTCCGCCAGGTCTGGGAGGACCGGCCCAAGTTCGTCGAGACCAATGACAGCGCCGTATTCCTGGGGCTCACTGCTGCCAAGGGCGGGCTGCGCCGGGACCTGGGCCTGCGGGGCGAGGACATCGTCATCGGCGTCATCGACAGTGGCATCGCGCCCGGCCATCCGAGCCTCAGCGACAAGGAGCCCGCCAAGCGGCCACGGCTCTGCACGTCCGGGTGGGGCCAGTCATCGCTGCTCGGGCTCTGGCTCTGCCAGCGCTTCAAGAGCCGGCCCGACACCCTCGTCTACAGCCCGCTGCCCGGCTGGCACGGTCAATGCGAGACCGGCGACAGGTTCTCCGCCACTTACTGCAACAACAAGCTGATCGGCGCCCGCTACTACATCGACGGCTTCCTCGGGCAATACGACCTGGACCCGAACGAGTTCGTCTCGCCCCGGGACGCGGACGGGCACGGCACCCACATCGCCACCACCGCCGCCGGCAATTCCGTCCAGGCCACGCTGGCGGGCAACCCGGTCGCCAAGATCAGTGGCATGGCGCCACGGGCGCGGATCGCCGTCTACAAGGCCTGCTGGCTCGAGCCCGGCGCCGCGCGGGGCACGTGCAGCACGGCCGACCTGGCGCGCGCCATCGAGGACGCGGTGGCCGACGGCGTGGACATCATCAATTACTCCGTCGGCAGCGATGACGGCATCGACGACGCCGACGACCTGGCCCTGCTCACCGCCTCCGACGCGGGCGTGCTGACGGTCGCGGCGGCAGGCAACGAGGGTCCGGTACCGGGCTCGATCAATTCACCGGCCGCGGCACCCTGGGTGCTGGCCGTTGGCGCCTCCAGCCGCCGCGGCGACCGGTTCCGGGCGGCCATCCGGGTCAACAGCCCGGCCTCGGTGAAGAAGGACTACCCGGCGGTGGAGGCTGCCTTCACGCCGCGGCTCAGGAACGTGGGACCGCTAACCCTGCGCCTGATCGTCGCGGACGACAATGTGGTGGGCAGCTTCGATGGCGTCGCCGGCACCACCTTCGATGGCTGCGAGAGGTTCGTGAATTCGAACGAGGTGACCGGCCAGATCGCCCTGGTCCAGCGGGGCGGCTGCACCTTCGAGGAGAAGATCCGCAATGCCCAGGCCGCGGGCGCGAAGGCGGTCGTGGTCTTCAGCAACCAGGGAGAGCCTGTCGTCATGACCGTCACGCAGGACTCCGTGAGGATCCCGGCGCTGATGATCGGCCAGGCCGACGGGCAGCTGCTGCGCGACCGGCTCGTGGCCGACGATCCGGTGGAAGTCACCCTGGACAACCGCTTCTTCCTGACCGTCCGTGACCAGGGCAACCAGATGCAGGGCTTCTCCTCCCGCGGGCCCAGCGCCGTCGAGCCCAACGTCCTGAAGCCTGACGTGACGGCACCGGGCGTGGACATCCTCGCGGGCCAGACGCCGGACGTGGCCAACAACGTCCGGGGCGAGCGCTTCCAGTACCTGTCGGGGACTTCCATGGCGGTGCCCCACGTGGCCGGCATCGCCGCGCTGCTGAAGGAGGCCCACCCGGACTGGAGCCCCGCGGCGCTCAAGTCCGCGCTGGTCACCACGGGACGGCAGGACATCCGCAAGGAGGACGACAGCACGGCGGCGGACGCGTTCGATTTCGGCGGCGGGCACGTGGCGCCGAACCGCGCCGTGAAGCCGGGCCTGGTCTACGACGCAGGTACCAGCGACTACGACGCCTTCCTTTGCGGGCGGGACGCGGCCCGGCTTACCGGGGATTGCGCGGCACTCGAGGCCGCGGGCTTCCCCACCGGCGGCAGCGACCTGAACCAGCCCTCGATTGCCATCAACGAGCTGGTCAGCTCCCAGGTCGTCCGGCGGCGCGTGACCAACGTGGGAGACGCCGGCCAGTTCACTGCCAGCGTCAGCGCCCCCACCACGATCAGCGTGGAAGTGACGCCCCCGGTGCTGACGCTCGGTGCCGGGGAAAGCGCCGAGGTGCAGGTCAGGTTCACCACGGACGGCACCACGCTGGATGCCTGGCAGTTCGGCGCACTGACGTGGTCGGGCGCCGACACGGCCGTCCGTTCGCCGCTCGCCATCCGCGCGCTGCCCTTCGCGGCGCCGATACTCGTCCGGGCCGAGGGCGCCGCCGGCAGCGCCGACGTGCCGGTGCGCGTCGGCTATTCCGGCAGCTTCGAGGCTGGCTTCAGCGGGCTCGAGGCCAGCGGGCAGGGCCAGCCGGACGACATCCGGGCGCAGCTGACCGGCAGCGTGGCGGACGATCCCGACGACCTGTACGCGTTCGTCCAGCCGACGGCGGGCTCGCCTCCCGCCAGCGTGCGGCGCATTCCGCTCATCGTCCCGGAGGGCACCCGCTACCTCCGGGTGGCACTCTTCAACCAGAACAGCAGCCCCGGGGCGGACCTGGACCTCTATCTCTACTCGTGCCCGGGCTTCGGCACCTGCACCGAGGATGCCGAGCCCAGCGTCGAGCGGGAGTCCAACGAAGTCATCAACGTGATCCCCGCCGAGGGCAACGAATTCGTCACCCCGGGCCAGTACTACGTGGACGTGCACGGCTACGAGGCGCCCGCCGGCTCGGCATCCTTCCGCTTGTTCGTGTGGACGGTCGGCCCGGATCGGGGCAACGCGAGTGTGGCCGCCCCGTCCAGCGTCACGGCGGGCACGGACGAGACCTTGCCGTTGAGCTGGCAGGGCCTGGAGGCCGGCCTCCACCTGGGCCTCATCACGCACACGGACGGCGTCACCATCCTCGACCAGACCGTGATCGAGATCACCGCTCCCTGACAAGGCCGCCACCCATACTTGCCGCGGGCAGCGGCAGTCATTCGGGGCGGCAGATCATGACGACGGATTCCCGGACTTTCCAGTTCGTGCAGCAGCTGGCGGCCAACCTCAGGCCGGAGCTGGACCTGCCGGCGTTCCCCCAGGTGGTGCGCCAGCTGCAGATCGCGCTGTTGAGCGAGAAGACGACCATCAAGGACATCGTCGGCATCATCTCCTCGGAGCCGGTGCTCTCGGCGCGATTCATGCAGATGGCGAACTCCGCGGCCATGAATCCCGGCGGGACGCCGGTGGCCAGCCTGAACAACGCCGTGAACCGGCTCGGCTTCAACCTGGTACGAACGGTCGCCACCGCCTTCGCCCTTCGCCAGCTGAGCCGCGACAGCTCGCTGGGCGCCATCCGCCCGGACCTGGAGCAGGTGTGGAAGACCAGCAACGAGGTGGCGTCCATCTGCTACGCCGTCGCCAAGCAGGCCTTTGGGCGCCAGCCCGACGAAGCCATGATGGCGGGGCTGCTGCACTCGATCGGGCGCCTGTACATCCTGATGCACGCCCACCAGAACGACCCGACCATGCGCGAGGATCCGGCCTTCGCGGCAACGCTGGAAACCTGGCAACCGATCATCGGCAAGGCGATCCTGGAAGCCTGGGGCCTGCCCCAGCGCATCTGCGAGGCCGTGGAGAACCAGGACTACCTGCTGGACGGCGGCTCCGCCGAGCTGGAGCCCCTGACCCGGCTGCTGTCGGCGGCCAAGCTGCGCCACCGGCTCGAGGTGGAGCCGGAGCTGCGCCTGCAGCACCCCGACGCCGAACTCCTGCTGGGCAGCGTGAACCTGGGGAAGGGGTCGTTCATGGACCTGGTAGCCCTGGGTCAGGCCGATATCGCCAGCATGCAACAGGCGCTCGCGGCCTAGGCGCCGGATCGGGTCAGCCCTCGTAGAGGGCCGGGAGTTCGTGCACGCGGGTGGCCGCGAGGAAGGGATTAACGGCCCGGACCCGTCCGTAGTGGCGGCCGTGCTGAAAATCTTCCGACAGGATCTCCGGCAGCCCGTTAACTTCAGCGATCGCCCAGATCTGGGCATCGAACCAGGGCAGCCCGTAAGTGGCGGCGCCCCGCATGGCCGTCACCAGCACGTCCCGCGTCGGGTACAGCACGTCGAACTGGGCAATCAGCTGCTCGGCTTCGACCAGAGCCTCGGCGAGCGGCAGCAGCGGCGAACTGCCCTTCCCGCGCTGAGGGCGGCTGGCGGCTGCCACGAACTCGATGACGGACTGGTGCGCCAGGATCAGCGAACGGTCGGCGATGCCCGCCTCCAGGAGTGCCGTTGCCCGCCGCTGCTTGGCCGGGTCCCGCGGGTCGACCCGGTACACGAGGATGTTGGTATCAACGAGGCTTGGCACGGGTGTAGAGCTGCTCCCGCGTCCAGCCGCGACCGCCCTCGGCGCGTTCGCCCTCTGTCCGTTCGACGGGCCGGGCCTTGTCCCGGGCTTGCTGCCGTTCGGTGGCCGCCCGGAAGAGCCGTAAACGCTCGGCCGTGCTCAGCCCGCCGACCCTGGACTTGCCGGCCGGCACCATGCGGAGGCCATCGCCCGCCGCCAGGAACTCGACTTCGTCCCCCGGGCCCAGGCCGACCTGTTCGGCCAGGCGCTTGGGGATGGTGATCTGGAGCTTGCTGGTGATCCGGGGCATTTCCTTACTTTAGCAAGGATTTTTTCCTTGCTCAAGGAAGCGGGCAACGAGGCCTCGCGGCCTAGCGACGGTAAAGAAGCAGACCTGCCAGTGCGACGACGCTGAAGCCCGCGCCGGTGATGAACGTCGCCGGCGCTCCGTAGCGATCCCACACCAGCCCCGCCAGGGCACTCGCCAGCAGCAGGAAGACGCCCGTCACCAGGTGGAAGACGCCGAAGGCCGTGCCGGTGCGCTCCGGCGGCACGGCGTCGGCCACCAGCGCCGCCAGCAGTCCCTGGGTGAGGCCCATGTGCAGCCCCCAGAGCGCGGCTCCGGTTAGGACCAGTGCAATGCCCTCGGCCCCCGCCAGCAACAGGTCGGCGCCGATGAGTACCGCCAGGCCGGTCGCGAGCAGCGTGCGCCGCGACCAGTACCGCGCTGCGAGGCCGGCCGGGTAGGCGGACGCCGCGTAGGCGAAGCTCATTACCAGGATCACGGCCGGCACCCAGGCCAGCGGCAGCCCGAGCTGCTGGCCCCGCAGCACGAGGAACGCCTCGCTGAAACGCGCCAGCGTGACGACCGAGCCCAGGCCGAGCACGATCCAGTAGCGACGGCCCAGCGCGCCGAGCCCGGTCAGCGCCAGGGTGCGCACCCTCGCGACGTTCGCCGCGGGCCGGCTCTCCTCGACGCCGAGCACCAGCAGCGCGAGCGCCAGGAGCGCCGGGATCACCGCCACCCAGAGCACGGCCCGCAGGTCGTCCTGCCAGAGCAGCAGCAGACCGATGGCCAGCAGTGGACCGAGGAACGCGCCGACCGAATCCAGCGACTGGCGCAGGCCGTAGGCCGCCTCGCGTTGCCCGGGTGGCACCAGGTCGGCGATCAGCGCGTCCCGGGGCGCGCCGCGGATGCCCTTGCCCACCCGGTCGAGGAAGCGCGCGGTGAACACCCAGGCCACCGAGTCCGCCAGGGGAAACAGCGGCTTGGTCAGCGCCGCCAGGCCATAGCCAGCCACGACCAGTCCCTTGCGCCGCCGCCACCGGTCACTGAGCGCGCCGGAAAATACCTTGGTGATGGCGGCGGTGGCTTCCGCGATACCCTCCAGCAGGCCCACCGTCGCCATGCTGGTGCCGAGGACCGTCACCAGGAAGACGGGCAGGATGCTGTGCACCAGCTCCGAGGAGGCGTCCATGCACAGGGAGACCAGCCCCAAGGCGATGACGCTGCGGGGGAGCGGCCGGGTTGCGGGTACGGTCACCGGCGGGGAAGAGGGCCTTGGCGTCAGCGCGGTGTGGTCGTGCCCCGCCTCGCCTTCGCCTCGGCGATCGCCGCGTTGACCTGCGGCATGGCCTGGCTGACCGCCGTCCTCGTACAACTGGCGTCAGGCCCCGCGGGCGCATACATCTTGTCCAGGTCTTGGCAGCCCCTTTGTGCCACCTCACGGACGCGCGACAGCAGCGCGGCCGCTCCGGCCTCCGTCGCGAGATCGAGGTCATCGAACCTGATGCGATGCCGGATCTCGGTCTGCACGATGGGCATCCCGGTCTCCGTCTTGCCTTTGCTCGTGACGACGGGCGCTTCGGACCGCACCGGGGTCCGTTCCGAGCTGACTACGATCTCCTCGGTTTGCTGAGGCTCAGCGGCATTGGCGGGTGACCAGGCGACTGGCCCACCCGCGAGCACGCCGACCGCGACACACAGGGCAACTGGCTTCCTGCTCATGGCTCTCTACCTCCTTCACTGCGGTTAGAGTCTGACGACATCGCCGCGGCGCTGTCGATCAGGAGGTTAGCGTATTGCGTGCCTCCATGTCCTCGTAGTCCGCCACCTCGAACCGGGGCGTGCAGAGGGCGAGGAACACGTAGTGCCCGGCAGCGGGGTTGTGGTGGCGGATCCCGGACTTCACGGGGGACTCCTGGCCGGCAGTTCAGGCCAGCTGCCGGCACTCCCGGTGCCGGAAGCAGCTCACCAGGTGATCGTTGACGAGGCCGGTGGCCTGCAGGTGCGCGTACAGGATGGTGCTGCCCACGAAGCGGAAGCCGCGCTTCTTCAGGTCCTTGCTGAGCGCGTCCGACACCGGGCTGGTGGCAGGCACCTCGCCCTGGCTGCGCCAGCGGTTCTGCACCGGGCTGCCGCCCGTGAAGCCCCAGATGTAGGCGTCGAAGCTGCCCTCCGCGGCGACCAGCTCGAGGAAGGCCCGGGCGTTGGTCACCGTCGCCTCCACCTTCAGCCGGTTGCGGATGATGCCGGGATCCTGCAGCAGCCTTTCGACGCGGGCGGGGGTGAAGCGGGCGACCTTCACCGGGTCGAAATCCGCGAAGGCCCGCCGGTACCCCGCGCGCCGGTGCAGGATGGTGGACCAGGACAGGCCGGCCTGGGCGCCCTCCAGGATCAGGAACTCGAACTGGCGCCGGTCATCGTGGACCGGCACGCCCCACTCCCGGTCGTGGTACTCGAGGTAGGCGGGGCTGACGCCTTCGGACCAGGGGCAGCGTGCAGGGGGCTTGGCCATGGGGCGCCACCTTAGCGGAGCGCGGGCGGCTGGCGCGAGCCGGTTTTCTGGCCGGATCGCCCGGAAATGGCCGCGCGCCTCTCGACAGGCCGTCGCATTATGGAAAAAGATAAGCCTCCAGCAGGGGGCTCGGGGCAGAACATGACGGACCGGTACGGGGTCATCGGCCATCCGATCTCCCACAGCAAGTCGCCCGTGATCCACCGCCTGTTCGCGGAGGCGACCGGGCAGGACATCTCCTACGACGCCATCGACATCCCGACCGAGCACCTGGGCACCCGGGTCCGGCAGCTGTTTGCCGAGGGTTACCGGGGCCTGAACGTCACGGTGCCCCACAAGACCGACGTGGTGAAACTCACGTCACGCCTCACGTCCCGGGCCGAGCTGGCCGGCGCCGTGAACACGCTGATCGTCCACGCCGACGGCGCCGTGGAGGGCGACAACACCGACGGCACGGGCCTGGTGAACGACCTGCGCCAGAACCTGCGCACCCGGCTGGCCGGCACCCGCATCCTCATCCTGGGCGCCGGCGGCGCGACGCGGGGCGTCGTGCCGGCGCTCTTCGACACCAATCCCCGCGACATCATGGTGGCCAATCGCACGATGGACCGGGCGAAGGAACTCGCGCGGGATTTCCGCATGCTCGGCAAGATCCACGCCTGCCAGTTCGAGGAACTGGGCGGCCAGCGCTTCGACCTGGTGATCAACGCGACCTCCGCGGGACTCAAGGGCGAGATGCCGCCATTCCCGGCGTCGATCCTCGGCCCGGAGACGCTCTGCTACGACCTGTCCTACGCCATGCAGGACACGCCCTTCGTCGCCTGGGCCAGGATGAACGGTGCCGGTCGCGTGGCCCAGGGCTGGGGCATGCTGGTGGAGCAGGCGGCGGAGTCGTTCTACGCCTGGCGCGGCGTGCGGCCCGACACCCGGCCCGTCATCGCCAGGCTGCCCGGTTCCCCCGGCGCCACCGACACCATGAAGAAAAGGCTTGCGTAGGAGCGCCTTCAGGCGCGACCCGCCCCCCCGGG
>CAZTGY010000058.1:0-11619 GCA_964613445.1 uncultured Chromatiaceae bacterium
AATCCGGGCCAGCAGTGCCGGCGCCGAGCAGGTACCGGAAGAGCACGGTGTCCTGGGCATTGACGATGCCATTGTTCGTCAGATCCCCGTCGCAGTGGTTGCCGTAGCCGTCCTCGTCGGAATCGCACTGGCCCGGATTCGCAACGAGGGTGCAGTTGTCCTCGCTGTCGGGCACCCCGTCGCTGTCCGCGTCCGGTCCCAGTGCGGCCGTGGTGCTGCTGAAGAGCGCCGACACGCCACCGATGGTGAGCAAGGTCGACGTCGTGGCGAGGCCCGTGGCTGAACTGGCATGCCGGACGATGATCTCGGCATAGTCGCTGACCATTCCCGGGGCGCTGGTGAATTCCTGGCCGTCGACGGAGTACTCCCCGCCCTGCACGGCGATCGGGACCGGTATGTTGATGCCCACGACATGTATGGCTTCCGAATCGATCACGGCGTTGCGCGGCACGTCAGTCTGTTCATTGAAGCCAAACTCGTCGGGAATCCCGTCCTGCGCCGTGATCGCGATGTGGACGGTAGCCGCATCGACGTAGCCGTCGGCGCCAGTCACCCGGTAGACGAAGCTGTCGGTGCCTGTCGCCCCCATGTCCGGGACGTAGGTGACCGTCATATCGGCCAGCGCGCCGGGAGCGGTGCTGGCCGCAATGCTCCCCTTGGTCGGCGGGCCGGTCACCTCGACCGTGACCGGCCCGGTGAAGTACATGTCATTCCAGCCCACCGGCAGGGGTTCGGCTACGCCCTCGACCAGCGTGAAGCTGCCGTCGTCGACCGCTTCCGGCGGGGCCGGCACCGGCGGCGCCAGGAGGTCCGCGACGAACAGGCCCTTGTTGCCCCGGCCGAGTATTCGCGTGCCGTCCGACGAGACATCCAGCACTTCCTCGAGGCCCCAGCCGTCCAGGTTGACGGCGCCGAGCTGCTGCAGGACATCCCGCAACCGGCGCATGCCTCCCGCCTGCGTCCAGATGAAGGCGTCGAACGAGGAGGTTCCCAGGATCGTGGCGCCGTCGCCCGAAATCGTCACGTCCCTGTCCGACCCGGGGAACAGGCTGCCGATCCCGACCATGCCGGTGGCCGCTGTCCAGCGGAACACCTGGCTGCCGGAAGTCCCGGTCACGATGCTCCCGTCGTCGGAGACGGCCATCGCCACGCTGCTGTCGTATTGCCCCGGAAGCACGCCGAGCGGGATCATCCCGTTCACGGCATCCCACCGGAATGCCCGCCCGGACGACGGGCCGGAGGCGCTGGACCCCACGATGTACTGGCCGTTGGACGAGATGCCGAGTGCCCCCGAGCTGTAGGTGTAGCCCGGGAGGTTGCCGAGCGGCTCCATGCCAGTCGCTTCGGTCCAGCGGAAGGCCACGTAGCCACCCCGGTGATCGGGCCACCCCGCGAGGCCGGCAACGACCACGCCATCCGCCGACACATCGTGCGCGACACTCTCGGGCCACTCCTCGGGAACCCAGTTGAACGTCTGGCGGCCCCCGGCCGGCGTCCAGCGAAACCCGTGCGACCCGCCAAAGCGGTCGTCGCCGACGACGACGCGGCCGTCCGCGGCCAGTGCCCGCACCCGGTTGCCCTGGCTGGTGGGCTGAATGTGCCCGATCAGCACCGGGCCCGCGCCCGGGCTCCAGTCGTAGACGTCGTGGCCGTCGGTCCAGTCGGGCCCCATGGCGGCGACACTGACGTGGCCGGCGACGGCGGAGAACTCGGCGTTCTCACCCCGGGCGATGCCGCGCAGGGGCTGGAAGTCGGCGGCGTTGGCGAGCGAGCACAAGCCGGCGAGCAGCAAAGTGAGTAATGGCGTTCGCATCAGGCACCTAAGGTAGTCGAATCCTCCGAATGGGGGATTGCGCCTTGTCATGAGCAGGAACCGGTTACGGCACCAGCCCCGACGGCCCCGCGGGCTGCCCCAGCATCTGCCGTAGCAGGATCTGGTCATGGTTGTTCACGACGCCGTTGCAGTTGAGGTCGCCGATGCCAAACCCGGGACCTGGCGTATTCGCACCGAGCAGGGTGCGCAGGATCACGCCGTCCTGAGCGTTGGTGATGCCATTGTTGTTGAGGTCGCCGTCGCAGTAGTTGCCATAGCCGTCTTCGTCCGAGTCACACCAGCCGGGGTTGGATCGTAACTTACAGTTGTCGGCGGCATCCGATATCCCGTCCTGGTCGGAGTCTGGGTCCAGTGGCTCCGTCGTGTTGGACCGAACCAGGACGATTCGAGCAGGAGATCCTTGAGAGCCGCTCTGAATGCCGGTTCCCCGAGATCCTTCCTCGAAGTAATCAGGATCCAGACCCAGCATGATGCGCAGGCCGAGTTTCCGGCCCTTGTACTCATTGATGAGCGCGGTGAGATCGAACGAAAAGCTTTCCGGTACTAAGTTGCTGTCGGTTTCAAACTCGGCCAGCGGCGACGTGGGCGCGTCGTAATCACTTGTGTCCACCGCCAGGTCCGCGTCGTAATAACTGAGCTCATGCGGGTCCGGTGGCGCGGGGAACGTCGACTGGGCGCGCTGTTCCGTCAACTCCAGCGTTGCTGATTCCAGGGTGCCGCTAAAATCGGGGATCGAAAACTCCAGGAAGCCGCGCCGGAATTCCCGATTCACCGCGGTGCTGCGGCGATAGGTAGACTGAATGGCATTTCCTATGGGCGCCGGCCGCAGAAGGCCAAATTCTGGCGAGAAGGAAATCGTTCCCGTAGCGGCAGGAACAATCGCATCCGTGAAGATGGACGGGTCTTGCGCCCGTGCTGAAGGGAGGTTCAGAAGGCTGGCCAACACTGCCGTTGCGACGAGGAGGCGATGCTTTGTCATGACAATCCGATCCTTGGATTTGAGAGACGGAAGGAACCTTTCAATTGCGCGCCCGGAGAGATGCGAGTTCCCGACCCTCAGGCTCGAAGCGCGGGCTTCTACCAACGGTTAACTCGCTGACCGATCAGGATATCCGCGTCGCGGAGTGCCACATATTTCCAGTCAGGTTCGCGCGGTTTTGCCCGGTTTTTTCCCGGTTGGGGCGGAATATCAGGCACCTCCGGCGTGACCGCTACGCCTGCAGTACCGTCAAAAACTCAACCACGCCCGTCGACTCACAGCTTCGGAACCGGACGATTGCCGCTGTCGCGCTGCTGCTGTTGCGTGCGCTCTGCATCAGTGCGAATCAGGAACTGATCCGTTGCCTCGTCCGTCGCGATGGTGAGCCGGTGACTGGCCATCGTGACGTTGAGGTTGGTGAGCGTCCCATTGGGCATGGCGCCGAGATAAGCATCGATGACGGTCAGCGACGCACATTTGCCGTTGCTGGCATTCACCTGCGCCTGCGCGGCGCATCCTGGAATCACCTGACTGGCCGCGCCCGGCTGCAGGAGCTGGCCCTGCTCGTCGAAGTACCAGCGCAAGATTGCTGATGGCGCACTGGTAGGGTCGGTCTTGCTGGGCTCTCCATACTTCTGCTTGAGCCCCGCGAGCACGTTGGCCGATGCCGGCCCCTTGTCCATCGGATAGCTCACGGTACGATTCACGAAGATGACCACGGGCGAGTTCGGATGGACGGCCGACCGGATTTCCACTGTCTCGGTCCCAACCGCTGGGTCCTGGACCTCCGCTCGCACCTCCGACATCGTCTTCGGCGCGTTCGGCGGCGGGACGGCAGTAGGGTTGTTGCGGTCCTGGGGCCAAACCGTGGTCGTTACCCGGTCGATCACCTTGAGGCGCGGATTGACGTTCGTGATCTGGGCGGCTGCCTGGCCGATCGGCACCCCCAGCTTGATGCCCGCGACATCGAACCGCGAAACGGCAGCGGCGATCCTGGCACCCTCGGCCACCGCGGCGGCTTCTGGTGATTGCGCACTGACGACAGACGATGCCGCCAGGATGACTACTGGAAATATCGCGCGAAACATGTTCGTACTCCTGGTAGGTGATGATGCAACCGCGCCGCCGTTCCGATATTGCAGGCAAGGAGCTTCAGGGGAGTCTATCGGGACGCGATTCCCAGAGCCACTGCCGGATAGTAGAGCCCCTCGAGAACCCCTATGCAGCGAAGGTGTTGCCCATGTCACCGATATAAGCTGTCACCTAAGTGACCGGTATGGACCCCGGGGCACCCCGGAGGCCAGTACCAAAGGCATCAGCGAGGCAGTGGCAGCGGCCCGTGAGGAGTTGCAGCGGGTGGCGCGTGACGTTCTGCCGAATTGAATCGCCCCGGGACAAGGTGCAGGCAATCCGCCGTTCTAGCAGTGTTGTGCGAACCTTTCGTCACATGAGCAACTGGCGAGATGATGATGGCGGAGAAATTCATTCGGATAGTTTTCGACTATCGCGGTCAGCGCCACAAGTACATGAGGATTTTCTGCAGTGGCAAGGACAATTCGTTCTACTTCCACATTTATGGCGACCTTGAAAAGCCAATGATGGTGGGTCCTAGTGGGGATCTCCTGGAAAACGGGTCAATCGACTTGACCAAGTGGAAGCCCGTGGACTTCTTTCGAAATAAGCTTTCATTGCATGAGAGCGGCGCAATTCATGCCACTGACCGGACCGGACAAAAGCGTGGGAAGGGAATACAGAGCGTTCCGTTCAAGCAGATAGAGCACTATCATTTCTACTTGTTTTCCGCGCCGAGAAACCCGGCGTCATATCCAGTGCAGCGTGTTGCAGACATTCGTCACGATGTCTTATTGCCTCTTCAACCGAATGAAGACGCAATATATTTCCAATTCGCGGTTAAGCGTACGGGAATCAAGTTTGTGATGAAGAAGCTCGAACGGAGTTACCTGATGGCCCCTATTGAGGTGGAGTGGGCAACCAAACCATTTGGATTGCTTATTCATGGGCAGAGGGTGGTGAGAGGCCCGGGCATTACGCGAGTGCGCTGGCCAGCCTTCTCGCTTGGTCCTTCATCGTATAGAGGGCGCAGGTAACCGAAGGCGTTACCGGGAAAGCGATCGCTAAACAGCTAGTGCCAATACCAGTAAGCACTTCTCCGAAACGGGGTCCTGCTGGTGATCACCCGATTACTTTCCGCCGCACCCACGCTGTTGCGCCGAGGGCGGAGCCAAGAAGCCACAGAGCAGGAGGCGCTGGCACCACCGCTATATCGCCGCTACGCACAGCCCACGTGTTGAAGGGTTGGCTCGCAACCGTTATGTCTTGAGCACCGGGGCCGAAACTAAAGTCCCATGCAGCAGGCGTAGAGAAGGGATATG
Source organism: uncultured Chromatiaceae bacterium (assembly GCA_964613445.1). GTDB lineage: Bacteria > Pseudomonadota > Gammaproteobacteria > Steroidobacterales > SHZI01. Next base: position 5,207 of record CAZTGY010000058.1, read on the forward strand.
CGGTGCCAGACCAGTAATAGCTGGCATTCAAATTGACAAAGGGTCCCGCGTTGGTCAGGCCCCACCCTGGCTGCGGATTCGCGCAATAGTCGAGGGTACTCGCTAAAGGATCGCAATATCCTTTGTTGCCCAGGGTATTGAAGAACAAGTGCGCCATCTCGCTGCCGGTGCTCCCCGCGAAGGCGGTATCGGGCGCGCTCTGATTGAAGCCGTAGTCTGTGCTCCCGTCGTAGCTAACGTCGTAGAGAAAGCCAATTCCATTCAGCGGCGTCACTTTCGGCAGTCGCCAATCACCTGCGCCCAGATAGCTAGCGTCGTTCAGCGCGGCGATCCAATCAATCGCTTTGTCCCAGGACATGGTGCCGTTGGAAAAGATACCGGCTACACCGAACGTGTTAGTTGCAGCTAAGTTGGCATCGGCCAGCCACGTGACGTCCAACACATCGTCGTAATAGGCTTGATAGTCCGTACCGCCCGGAGTCATTGCGGCTCGCCCAAGTAGTGCCGCCTGCACCGCGCCTGTTGCAAGGCAGAGGGCAAATGCGAGAACTAAGGATCTGAACACGAATCGTTCCCCCGTCGTTGTTGTTGTTTGGCTGAGGCTAACGTAGTCAGGTCGCAGCAGACTAGGTGTTGCCCGCGTCGGCCGACAATGCACCAGCATGGGCCGAAAGTGTCGGCGCTTTGACAGAAGCGTGCGGCAGTGCCTGCGCGGCACGCAAAGTCGGGGTACTCGGCAGGCCCCGAGGGTGCTTGCTTTTCCGCTTGCTAGGGACTCAGGTCACCGCCCAATACAGAGCTAAGTTGTTGTTATTATTGCGCGCCCGGAGAGATTCGAACTCCCGACCCTCAGGTTCGAAGTCGCCCTGGGTACACTGAGGTATAAACGCTATCAACACCTTGCAACGCCCGCACGTTTTGTGAGGTGGCCTCAAAGAGCTCGAGATCACGTAGATTTGGGGAAGGTGGCTACGATTTGGCTACGCTCGCCCCCTTTCTTCGACGGCGGCGCCGCGGCTCTACTGTTTTGGATCCGGGCCTTGATTCATCCGATGTCGTTCGCGTGCCGTGTCAGGTCCGCTCGAGGCTTCGGCACCGGCGCCGCCAGATGCTCGTCGCCAGCCCGGCAATGCCCGTGGCAAGCAACCAGATCGAAGCGGGAGCCGGCACAGGTGCCGCAACGAGCGCATCCATTCGGAAGGAATCTCCGACCCGCGAGAGCTTGAGATCAAGCTGCAGTTTCAGGTTCAACTCCCCGTCGTCACCGGTTGCCCATGACCCGAGATACAGGACAGAATCGTTGAAATAGGCCAGCGCGGAGGCGAGATTGAGGAACGTGATTTCCAGCCGCGAGGTTTCTTCGGCAAAGACCTGGAATCGCAGCTCGTCGAACCCCAGGCCCGTCGCGACGGGATCGAGCAACCCGAGCAGGATTTCGTCGCCGGATGAGAACGCGCCGCGATCGATGGCGAGTTCGATGGTGCTGCCGTAGGAAAGGCCCGGTCCCACGGCGCTGGAATGCGTCGCACCACCGAGAATGCCGTACGCGAGGATCTCCGACTCACCGCCCATGATGGCAGCGACCGTCGGATCTCCCGAGAGGACGTCGTCGACGACTGCGGCACCCGGTGCGCCATACAACCGTGTCTCGGATTGCGGCGCGGGACCCAGCGGCGTGAACGACGATAACGGTGTGTCGAACAGCAGATTGGCACTCGCCCGCGACATACTGGTACTGCGCACGGCCGCGCTGCCTGCCACCGGCGAGTACGATCGCGCCACGGCCATATTGATGCTACCGCCCCTGGTCGACGCCTCTGCCGAGGCGTCGCCCGAACTGCCAGCGGCTGTCGCGATGGCGGACGCGTTGCCACCGCTCTCAGCGTACGAGTTCGCACTCGCGTGCGCGTTGCCGACCGCTCCGCTGGTGCTTCCGGCCCCCCCACTGCCGGCGGTGGCGACTGCCCCTGCCTGGCCGCCGGCGCCACCCGTACTCCGCAGCGATACGGATGCCGTTGCATCCCCACCGGTGCCGCCGGCGGCACCGTTCTGGCCGTTGCCTCCCTGCCCACCTGTCGCGCTCGCATTCAGCGACGAGGTGGATTCGTTGTCGAAGCCGTTGCCGAGTGCCAGCCCATCCGCCGTAGCCGTGGCGCTTCCACCATTGCCCCCTGACCTCGCTGCCCCCGAACCAATGCCGCCCGCCCCACCGGTCGCGTTCGTGCCACCGCTGAGGTAGCCGCTCGCTTCGGCCTGCGTGCTGGCGGTCCCGGATCCGCCATTGCCACCGAACGACAGGGACGCGCCATGGCCGCCGTCCCCGCCCCTCGCCATACCCCCGGCGCTGGCCACTGCCGTGTCGCTGCCACTCGACAGGCCGAACGCTGTCATCACGGCGCTTCCGCCATGTCCCGCGTCCGCGCCACTGTCTCCCAGGCCGCCGCGACCGCCCGTGGCACTGCTGCCGACCGTGAGGGCGCCCGCGCTATTCGTGCCGCTGGCACGCGTGGTTGCGGCGCCACCATTGGCGGCGCCTCCCGGACCGGAGAGCCTCGCGCCTCCGTCGCCGGCGGTTGCCGTTGCATTCACCTGCAACTCCATGACCGCGGCGCTGTAATCCAGAATGCTCACGGCATCGCCCGCGAGACCAGGGAGAGCTGCCTGCGAGAGGCCTCCGTTGCCACCGTTCGCGGTCTGGGCAAGGGTAAGCCCCGCCGTCGTGGATCCAGACACTACGTTGTCGAGACTGACGCTGGCGCCATTGCCGCCGTTGGCGCCACCCGACCCGGCGCCACCCGACCCGGCGCCACCGTTACCACCCGTAGCGGTTGCATTCGCCACGGCATTGCCGCCATTGGTTGACGACGCGCTTGAAGCAAGGATGGCGGCCATCCCACCATCTCCGGCATCGCCGCTGTCTGAGCCGCCGCCATTCCCACCGGTCACACGAGCGATTCCGGATGTCTGGCCGGCATTGGATACCTTCACACTCCCGCTGGCCTCAGCGCCATCGCGACCGAGGCCGCCGAGAGTACCCGCGCCCCCATTGCCGCCGGTCGCAGTTGCGGTAGCGACGGTGGAAGAGTTCTGCCCGCCGAGCCGCTGGAGGAACGAAGATGCGATGCCGCCCAGCCCTGCGACACCGGACTCGCTGCTCCCGCCGTTGCCGCCAACCGCCACCTGTTCCAGAGTCGTGTTCGACGTGGTGTCCGCCGTGATGCGATCCTCGAGGAACGACGCAGCACCGGCACCCCCATTCGCGCCGGCGAGGCCGGCACCGCCAAACCCGCCGGTCTGCGTGGAGCTGACGAAGACCTGACCCGTTCCCCGACTGTAAGCGGTGGCGGCAACGCTCGCCGAGCCGCCTGAGCCCCCCGCATGACCTGATCCGCTTGCCGAGCCGCCGGATCCGCCGCGTGCCGTCGACCTGACGGTAACCGTCGTATTCGCCACGTCCGCAGATCCGCTGGCGTTCGAGATCGCCACACCACCGTCGCCACCACGACCGGTCCCCGACAGGATGCTGCCGCCATTGCCGCCGCTGGCGTTGTCTTCGACGGAAACGCCCCGGTTTCCCGTATGGCTTGCCGATGACGAGCTCTGCGCGTCGCCACCGCGTCCACCGCTCGAGTCGCTCCCACCCGACACGTTGCCGCCGGCGCCGCCGCTAGCTCCGGCAAATGGCACCGACGAGAAGCTGCGTCCGATGCTGATGGGCACGTTGCCGCTCGCGGTAATCGTCGTCGCCTGGATTGCGTCACCCCCAAAACCGCCATTCGCCCCGCTGTTTCCCTGGCCCCCACGACCACCCTGTGCCACGCCGACGCTCGCAATGGAGCCACCGGTCGCCGCAAGCTCAGTTAGGGAGTGCGCGTTGCCGCCACCGGCTGCCGTTCGACCGACACCACTGGTCGCTCCGCCGGCGCCACCGCGCGCGTCGCCGGCAAACGTGAGGCGCTCGGTAGTGCCTGCCCAGTGCAGCCAGCTCGACGCGTCGCCGGCGAGGCCCGCATTGCCCTCGAGGTCGCTGCTGCCGCCGCTGCCGCCCTCGGCGATCTGCGTGAGCTCGATCCGGCCGGGTCCGCTGCCGCTCGCCGCGTTCTCGACAAGGGAAGCCGCGCCATTGCCTCCCGAGGCGCCTTGCGTGCCGTTGCCGCCGGCCCCACCCGTCTGGGTCACGGTCACTCTCACGGTATTGTTTCCGGTTGTGGCGCTCGAGCCACGGGCAGTGGCTCGAGCGGCGCCGCCATGTCCTGCCGTGCGACCCGCACCGGACATGGCCGCGCCCATTCCACCGGTCACGGTCGCCGCTGCCGAGACCTGGCCATTCGTGAGGGATGTGCCAGTGGCCACCGCATCGGCCGCGCCACCGGCGGTGCCATCGCCGCCCCCGGTCCCACCGGTTGCCTGGGCGGTTGCCGTGACATCGGTCGACGCGATACCGGTGCCTGATACGCTGGCAGTGCCGCCCGCCCCGGTATTACCGGACGGTGCCTCGGTCGTGAAAGCTGCATCGTACCCGCCAACTCCCCCGAAGCCGCCGGCCCCTCCGAATGCGCGGGATGTCGCCGTACCACTTCCCGCAGCGACGTTCGTCGTCACGGTCGAGGTCGCCGGTCCGCCCGCGCCGCCGTCACCTCCCGCGCCACCTGGCGCCGCGTCGTCTGCGTCGGGCCCGTCGACGCCGGCTCCGCCCGGGCCTCCAGGGCCTCCGGTACCACCGCGAGCGGTGCCGCTGTTGCTCGAGTCAGCGTTTCCCGCGATCACCACATCGATGGCCGGGGCACTTGTGCCCGGTTCTCCGGGAGAGCCCGGATCGCCGGATGCTCCGCCGGCGCCCTGCGTCCCGCTGGGGCCCGTCTGATCGATTGTCGCTGCTGACGCATTCGCCGCTGCCAGCAAGGCGACGAGAAGTAGCGATGCCGGTCCCGATGCGTTCTCACTTTTCGGATGTGACATTGCCCCGAATCCTCCGCATGCGTTATTTATTCGTCGACGACCCAGCCTTCTAATATAGAAGTGGCGCACGGGCTGTCCACGAATTTGACAGTACGCGCGACGAAATTGGGAAATCGGGGTCCGTCGCCGGGGATAGGCATCTCAAGCACCCTGCCAATCCGAGTCTGCCAGCCCAGAATGCCGCCTACCACTTCAGCTGCTTGCTGGAGCGCTTGCTACTAGTGAGGCTAGCCATGAAATAGGAGCTAACCCATTTGCCCTTCCCGACAGAGGGGTGACAGTTCATTCCGAGTACATGGGTAACACTTTCCCGCCTTTTGGGGGGAGAGAGCCATGCCTTGGAAGGAGTGTCACCCTGTGGACGAACGACTCCGTTTCATTGCCCGCCGGCTGGACGGCGAGAAGATGGCGGTCCTGTGCCGGGAGATGGGGATCTCGCGCAAGACCGGCTACAAGATCTTCAACCGCTACCAGGACTGCGGGCTGCAAGCCCTGACCGACCGCTCACGACGACCCTATCGGCAAGCCAACCAGCTGCCGTTCCAGATCGAGAAGCTGATCGTCCGCCTGAAGCGGGACAAGCCGAGCTGGGGCGCACCGAAGATCCGGGAGCGTCTGCGACGGCTGTACCCTGAGGTTCAGTGCCCGGCCATCAGCACCGTGCACGCGGTACTCGACCGGCACGGCCTGGTCCAGCGCCGCAGCCGGCGGCGCCATAAGGCCCAAGGCACGCTGCTTTCCAGGCCCCGCCAGCCGAACGCGTTGTGGTGCGCCGATTACAAGGGCGAGTTCATGCTGGCCGACCGGCGATACTGCTACCCGTTGACCATCACGGACTTTGCCAGTCGCTACCTGCTCGCGTGCGAGGCCCTCGCGACGACCAAGGAAAGCTTTGCCTTCCGGGTCTTCGAGCGGGCCTTCAGGGACTTCGGGCTTCCAGAAGCCATCCGGACCGACAACGGGGTACCGTTCGCCTGTGCCGGCGCCCTGTTCGGGCTGAGCCGCCTCTCCGTCTGGTGGCTGCGCCTGGGTATCGACATCGAGCGCATCAAGCCCGGACATCCGGAGCAGAACGGGCGACACGAGCGCATGCACCTGACGCTGAAGCTGGAGGCCACCAAGCCTGCCGCCGGCAACTTCCTGCAGCAGCAGGCCCGCTTCGACGACTTCATCGACGTCTTCAACAACCAACGGCCGCATCAGGCCTTGAACATGCGCTATCCGACTGAGTGCTATCGCCCGTCACCGCGGCCCTATCAGGGGCTGGGCGAGCTCGACTACCCGTTCCATGACCGGACTCTCACCGTAACCCGCTGCGGACGGTTGTGCTTCAACCGCCGCAAGATCAACCTGAGCAATGTCTTTGCCGGTCAGCGAGTTGGGGTGAAGCAGACCGACGACAACATCTGGCTGGTCAGCTTCATGCACTACGACCTGGGCTACTTCGACCATCA
>CAZTGY010000059.1:0-11325 GCA_964613445.1 uncultured Chromatiaceae bacterium
AGGATGGCGATTACCGAGGGCAGGGCCAGCTGGATGGCGCCGGCGAACATGGCCGCGCCGAAGTCCGCGATGACCCGGGCGTCCGCGGGGCCTATGCCGCCGGAGCCGATCGGCACCACCGCGAAGCTCTGCGCCAGCAACGCGATGAGCGAGAGATGGGCATTCGTGGCGAGCAGCAGCAGGGAGGCCACGACGATGTAGAAGCGGCCGAGCAGCGGCATGCCGCCGTTCTGCGGGTCCACGACGGTGGCGAAGGACAGGCCCATGCCCGTCGAGATCAGCTGGCCGGCAAGCAACGCCGCCTCGGTGGCGAGGCGCAGCACGAAGCCGATGGCCAGCCCGACGATGAGCTCCTGCGTGATGGCCAGCAGGCCCGGGCCGCTCAGGGGCTCGAGGGCCGGCGGCGGCCCTGCCCACGGGAGCATGGCGAGGGACAGCACCAGCGCCATCGCGAGGCGGATCCGGCGCGGCACGTACATGGCGCCCAGCAGGGGCGCCAGCATCACGACGCCGCCCACCCGGAGCACCGTCCAGAGGACCGCGAACAGGCCGTCAGCCAGCTGCACCGTCGTCGTCATGGGAATGTCAGCCCAGCATCCCCGGGATGTTGGTGAACAGCGTCCGGGTGTAGCCGATGATCAGCTGCAGCATCCACGGGCCCATGATCAGCAGCGTCAGGACGAGCGCGAGCAGCTTCGGGATGAACGAGAGCGTCATCTCGTTGATCTGGGTGGCGGCCTGCAGGACGCCCACGAGCACGCCGGTGACGAGGGTCACCAGCAGCAGCGGGGCGGACAGCAGCGCGGTGAGCGTCAGCGACTCGCTGGCGATGGTCAGGACGGTTTCCGGGGTCATGCCTGCCCTCCTCAGTTGTGGGTCGCGAAGCTGGCGGCAAGCGTGCCCATGATCAGGCTCCAGCCGTCCACCAGCACGAACAGCATGATCTTGAACGGCAGGGAGATGAGCATGGGCGACAGCATCATCATGCCCATCGACATCAGCACGCTGGAGACGACGAGGTCGATCACCAGGAACGGGATGAAGGTGAGGAAGCCGATCTGGAACGCCGTCTTGAGCTCGCTGGTGAGGAAGCTCGGCAGCAGGACGGTCAGCGGCACGTCCTCCGGCTTCTCGAAGCCCTCCTTGCCGGCCAGGCCGGCGAACAGCGCCAGGTCGGGCTCGCGGGTCTGGCTCAGCATGAATTCGCGCATGGGCCCCTGCGCCTTGTCGGCCGCCTCGGGCAGCTCGAGCGTGCCGGCGAGGTAGGGCTGCAGGGCATCCTGGTTCACGCGCTCGAGCACGGGCGCCATGATGAAGAAGGTCAGGAACAGGGCGAGCCCCACCAGCACCTGGTTCGGCGGCGTCTGCGGCATGCCGATCGCCTGGCGCAGGATGGCGAGCACGATCACGATACGGGTGAAGGAGGTGGCGGCCAGCAGCAGCGAGGGCAGCAGGGTCAGCGCCGTCATCAGCATCAGGATCTGGATGCTGACGGACCAGGTCTTGCCGCCGTCGGCGTTGTCCACGAGCGACAGGGCCGGGATCACCGGCGCGGCCGCCTGGGCGATGAAGGGCGCGAGCAGGAGCACCAGGAGGATGCCTGTCCGGGCGGTAACTGCGGTGCGGGGGCTCATTTGTTCCGATCCAGGTAGTTGGAGAAGGTGCCGGTGCCGTCGTCCCGGCTCTCGTCCGGGTCCTGATTGAGGACGTGCAGGGTGCGCATGCCCGACGGGCTGACGCCCACCAGGACCTGGTCGCCGCCGACGCGGATGAGGACGACCCGCTCGCGGGCGCCCAGGGACAGGCCGCTCACCACTTCGATCAGCCCGCCCCGCATGCCCGCGCCCACGCGAAAGCGCCGCGACACCCAGGCCGTTGCGCCCAGCAGCGCCAGGACCACGGCCAGGCCGAGCACCATGCGAATGGCGGCGGCGGTCAGGTCGCCTGCCGGCAGGCCACCGGTGGCGACGCTCGTCGGCGCGCCGGCGGCCAGTGCGGCCCCGGGCACCAGCAGGGGGGCTACCAGCAAAAGGGCCAGCAGGGAGTGGCTGCGCATCGCCGGGCTCACGCTTTGGCCGGGGCGCGCTTGGCGGGTGGCAGCACGTCGGTGAGCCGGATGCCGAACTTGTCGTTGACGATCACGATCTCGCCGTGCGCCACGAGCGCGCCGTTGACCAGCACGTCGAGTGGCTCGCCGGCGTTCCGGTCCAGTTCCACCACCGAGCCCTGGGTCAGGCGCAGCAGCTTGCCGACGCTCATCTGGGCCCGGCCGACTTCCAGCGACAGGGTCACCGGCACGTCGAGTATGACCTCGATGTTCGCGCGCACCTCGGCGCCGGCCGCGTTACCTGCGCCGGACGGCTCGTCGAGCGCCGGAGCCTGGAAGGGCTGTGGCGTCCCGGGCCGGCCCGCGGCGCCCTCAGCTGTTTTCGCCTCGTCCATACTTCTCTCCTACCGTGATTCGATTGGCGGGCTTCGTGACCCGCACCGCGTTGCGTCCCTGGAACATGCCGAAGGTGCCCTCGACCAGCGGCGTGTCGCCGGCATAGAGGATCACCGCCGGCAGCAGGTCCGTCGGAATGATGTCGCCGGGCTTGGCCTGGGTCAGGTCGCGCAGGCTGATCTCCGTGCGGGCGACGACGGCCCGCAGGGACACCCGCGCGTCTTCCACGTCGGCCTTCAGCCGCGTGCTCCAGCGGCGCGAATCCGCCTCCGCCTGGTCGGCCTGGCCGGCATCGCGCAGGTGCCGGATGGGCTCCATCAGCGCGTCCGGGAGCACGATCTCGAAGCGGAAGTCCTGCCCGCTCAGCGTCAGGTCGAAGCCGGTGATGCACATGTTGTCGGACCCGGCCGCGACTGCCGCGAAGATCGGATTGATCTCGGACGCGCCGAGCTGGAAGTCCATCGCGACGAAGGGCTTCCACGCGTCCCGCATGTCCTGCGTGATCGCCATGACGAACTTGCGGACCAGCCGGATCTCCATCGGCGTGAATTCGGCGGTGCCATCCATTCGCCGGCCCTTGCCATCACCGCCGAAGAAGATGTCCACGAGCGTGAAGACGAAGCCCGCATCGAGCGTGATCACGCCCTTGCAGCCGTGGGACCGGACGTCCAGCACGTTGAGGCTCGTCGGGACCGGCAGGCGCCGGGAGTAGAGCCCCCAGCGCTCCTCGCGCCAGGGCCTTGGCGTCACCTCGACCGACTGCCGGAAGAACTTGCGGGCCGTGAGCTTGAGCAGGCTGGTCATGCGCTCGGAGATGGATTCCAGCGCCGGCACCTTGTCCGAGGCGATGCGCTCCCAGTGGTCGGCGTGGAGGTCCACGACCTGGCCCTCCGGCGCGCGGCCCTGCGGATCGCCCGCTGTGCCGGGTTCGCGCAGCGCCTGCGATTCCTCGTCGGACAGGATCTCCTTGGTGGTCATCGGGGACTCCGCGGCCTACTGCACGACGAAGCTGGTGAAGTAGAGATCCTCGACCGTGCCGGGATGCTCATCCTCGTCCGCGTCTTCCGGCGGGTTCGCCTTCACGATCTTCTGGACCTCGGCCAGCGCCTGCGCGCGGATCTTCTCCTTGTCCTCCCGGTTGGTCAGCGACGAGATGGCCTCGCCGCCGAGGAGCATCAGCAGGTTGTTGCGGATGACCGGCATGTGGGTCTTCAGCGCCGCGATGACGTGCTCGTCCCGGGACATCAGTTCCACGGTGACCTGCAGGAAGCGGATGGAGCCCTTGTCCTCGAGGCTGACCACCAGGGGCGGGTCCATTGGCAGGTAGAGCGGCGGCCCCTTGGGCTTCTCGGGGACGGGCTTGCCCTTCTTGTCCACCACGACCACGGGCGCCGGGCAGTTGGGGGTCATCGAATTGAGGAGCTTGCAGCCCAGGATCGGGGCGGCGAGCTGGGTGATCAGCAGCATCAGGAACAGGCCGATGACCGTGCCGACGGCCTTCAGCAGGCTGCCGCTCCTGGCGGCAGCGGCGGCGGGGGCAGCCGGCTCGGCGCCAGCGGTCTCTTCAGTGGCCATGAGTGTCTGTCCGTGAACGTCCCGGAGACCTCAAAGCAAGAGTTGTGCCAGCGCGATGCCCGCGTAGATATCTATTGAAATCAATGTTTTATAAATGACCGTCGGGCAACCGGAAGGTGGGCGCCAATATCCTGTCGGGGCGACGCCGCCCCTGGCCAAGCGTTTGGCCGCGGGCGGGGGGACTCAGGCCCAGACGTCCAACAGCCTCGTCGATGATCCTGCCGCGATCTCGCCAGCAGGCTCCGCCCTGGCGATGGGCCGGCCGGGCTGCCAGGCCGGGGCGTCATTCCACGCTCCCGCGCCGCCGGTCATCCGCCGCTCCTGGCCGAAGCCGGAGTGGCCCATCTGTCCGCCGCCGGCATCGATCTGCGTGCGGGTGAGCTGGATGCCCTGGTCCGCGAACATCTCGCGGAGGCGCGGCAGGGAGCCTTCGATGGCGTCCCGGGCCTGGCTGGTCGTCGTGCCGAACCACACCTGGGCGGTGCCGTCGTCCATGGTGATTTCCACGTCGAGCTCGCCCAGGTGCTCCGGGTGCAGCTTGAGGCGGGCCGAGTGGGCGCCGGGACCGCCCAGGGTCAGCAGGCGATCCGCCAGGCCGCCGGCGAAGGCGCCTGCATCACCCAGCGGCTGCAGCGGCGGCAGTCCCGTATTGCCGAGGCGGCCGAGCAGGGCGGCGCTGCCGGCGTCGGCCGTGGCGCTGCCGGTGACCGGCGACGTGCTGGCCGACGACGCGCCGTTGTCGCTGCCCATGGCGAAGGCGGCGAGCTGGCCCGCGAGCAATTCGGCGCCAGCGCCCGGTGCAGCGGCGCCCGGCAGCCCGGCACCGCGAAGGAGATCGGGCATTGCCGGGCGCAGGGGCAGGCCGTCGGCGCCGGCCGGCGCCGCGGCGGGCACGGCTGCGGCGAGCAGATTCACCGGCCGCACGTTCAGTTCGTTGGCCAGCCCCGGCGGTCGTGCCGGACTGTCTGCCCGGGAGTTCATGGGCGTTGCAACCTGGCGCCCGCCCAGCACCGCCGCGGCGGCTTCCCGCGCGCCGTCGGTGCCGGGAGCGGACCCAGGAGCGGACCCAGGATCGACCGGGCGGCTTTGCGCCAGGTCGCCGAGGAAGATGCGGGACGGGCTCGCTGGCGGGGCCACGCCCCCGGGCCTGGCCGTCGCCTCGCTGGCGGCCGGGGCGCTGCCGGACCCCGGCAGCTGCAGCGGCAGATCCTTGCCGCTTCCGGGCAGCAGGTTGCCGGCGGGGCCGGTGGTCGCGGAGCCGATGGCGGTCGTCCCGGTCGCCGTGACGACCGGTGCCGGCAGCGGCAGCGCGGTGCCGGGCAATGCCACCGGGCAGGCTCCGCCGGCGGAGGGGTCTTCAGGCAGCGGCAGATCGGGGAATTCGCCGGGCGGTGCCGGCAACACGGCGCTTCCCGCCGCGGGCTGGGCGCCCTGCAGGACGCCGGAGAGCAGGGCGGCGAAGGGATTCGTGGCGGCCGTCGCGTTGCCGGCCGCTGGGCGGTTCCGGTCCGGGGCCGCGGGCGCGCCCGCGCTGGCCGTCTTCACCAGTTCCGGCGGCGGCGCCGCGTTGAGGGTCAGTTCACTCACGGGGGTACATCTAGCAACCTCCGTGCCACCTCACTTCACACTTTGCGGCCCGCACTGCTCCGGGAATTGGCGATCTCGTCCAGCCGGCGCTGCTCGCGCTGGTCCAGCCGCTCCCGCTCTGCCTCGGCCTGCCGCTCGCCGAGCTTCTCCAGCGACCGGGTCCGGGCCCGGGCGGCGCGCCACTGCAGGGTCTGTTGCTCGACCTGCTGGCGCTGGGTCTCCACCGTGCCGCGCTGCTCGTCCACGGCGCCGCGCAGCCGTTCCAGGAAGCCGCGGCCGCTCTTCAGGCTGCCGATCGTCATGGACTGGGACTGGCCGTTGCCCCGGGCGTATTCGGCCAGGTAGCCGCGGATCTGCTGCAGGCGCCGTTCCTCCGTGTCGAGGACCCGCAGGCGCTCGGCGAGGCGCCGCGCATTCTCGGCCTCCGTGTGGCTGGCAAGGCGCTGGAGCGCCTCGATCCGGCTGCGCGTCTTCATGTCACGCCGGGGCACGGGCGCGGCCGTCCGCGCCGTCGGCGTTCACGAGCGTCTCCAGTTGGGCGATGCTTTCCTCGAAGGTCACCGGCTGCTCCGTCGCCTGCTTCAGGAAGGCCTCGATGCGCGGCCAGAGCCGCACGGCCCGGTCGAGCTGCGGGTCGGACCCGGGACGGTAGGCGCCTACCGTGATGAGGTCACGGTTGCGCATGTAGCAGGCGACGATTTCCCGGAACTTCTGGGCCGCGGCCACGTGCTGGCGCGACGCGATCCGGTTCATGGACCGGCTGATCGACGACTCCACGTTGATGGGCGGGTAGATGCCGCTCTCGGCCATCTCCCGCGACAGCATGATGTGGCCGTCGAGGATGGCGCGGGCCGCGTCGACGATCGGGTCGTTCTCGTCGTCGCCTTCCGCGAGCACCGTGTAGAACGCGGTGATCGAGCCGCCGCCCACGTCGCCGGTGCCGGCGCGCTCGACCAGCTGCGGCAGGCGGGCGAACACGGACGGCGGGTAGCCCTTGGTCGCCGGCGGCTCGCCGATGGCCAGGCCGATCTCCCGCTGGGCCTGCGCGAAGCGGGTCAGCGAGTCCATCAGCAGCAGCACCTGGCAGCCCTGGGCACGGAAGTGCTCCGCGATCGCGGTCGCCCGCCAGGCGCCGTGGATCCGCAGCAGGGGCGAGCAGTCGGCCGGCGTCGCGACGACGATGGAACGCGCGAGCCCGGCCTGCCCGAGGTTGTCCTCGACGAATTCCTTCACCTCGCGGCCGCGCTCGCCGATCAGCCCGACGACGATCACGTCGGCGCGGGTGTACCGGGTCATCATGCCGAGCAGCGTGCTCTTGCCCACGCCGCTGCCGGCGAACAGGCCGAGGCGCTGGCCGCGGCCGGCCGTGAACAGCGCATTGATCGAACGCACGCCCACGTCCAGCGGCTGCTGGATCGGCTGGCGGGCGAGGGGGTTGATGGGTTCGGACTCGAGCCTGATGCGCGCTTCGCAGAGCACCGGGCCGCGCCCGTCGAGCGGGTTGCCGGCGCCGTCGATCACGCGGCCGAGCAGGCCGTCACCGACCGCCACCCGCGCGACCGACCGCTGGGGGATCACGCGGGCGTTGGGCATGACGCCGGCCAGCGTGCTGGTCGGCATGAGGAACAGCCGGTCACCCGAGAAGCCCACGACCTCGGCCTCGACGGGATTGCCGCCGGTGCCCTCGATGACGCAGCGTGCGCCGAGGGCGGCCTCGCACCCTACGGCCTCGAGCGTCATGCCGGCCACCCGCGCCAGCTTGCCCTCGACGACTACTCCGGGATCGCGCGCGACGGCCCGGCGCGCGGCGAGCCGCCGCGACCAGCGCTCGCTGCGCTCGCTCGCCAGCCGCACGGCCGGGTGCCTATCCAGGCTTGAGATCTGGCTCGTCACGCTCGTCCTCCAGCAGCCGGGCGATGACCCGGGACAGCCGGGCGTCCAGGCGGGCATCGATGGTGGAGCGGGGCGACGTGATCAGGCAGCCGCCGCGCTCCATGAGGGGATCGGTTTCCAGCCGCCAGCCACGATTGGTGGCACCGTCGCCCGCGGGGTCCGCGAGTCGCTCCCGGATGGCGTCGGCGTCCGCGGGGTGCAGCCGCACCACCACGTCGCCCGAGGCCAGTGGCAGCGCCGCCAGCCCGTCGCGGATGACCCCGATCAGGTGCCCGGGATCCTGGTGCATCTCGCGCCGGACGAGCTGGCGGGCCACGGCCTGCACCAGCGCCAGCAGCTCCGCCTCGACACGGTGGTCCAGGTCCTCGAGGGGCCGGGCGAGGGCGTCGAGTATGGCCTCGACCGCCTCGATGCGGGCCGCGAGCTCGCGCGTGCCGGCGTCGAGGCCAGCCGCGCGTCCCTGCTCGAAGCCCTTGTCCCAGGCCCGCTGCTGCACGGCCTGCACGTCGCTGTCGGCGCTGCGCCGGTAACTGCCCGGACCGCCGGGATTCGGGACCTCGGGCGCGCGCCAGGCAACCACGCCGGCAGTGCCGTCGCCCCCGCGGATGAGCCTAGACGAAGTCATCGCCGCCGCCTCCGAGGATGATCGTGCCCTCATCGGCCAGGCGGCGCGCGACCGTGACGATCTCCTTCTGCGCGGCCTCCACCTCGGCGATCCGGACGGGGCCCTTGGCCTCCAGGTCGGAGCGGAGCATCTCGCCGGCGCGCTTCGACATGTTCCTGAAGATCTTGTCCTGGAGCGCCTGGTCGGCGCCTTTCAGCGCGATCACGAGGATGTCGGTCGTCACCTCGCGGACGAGGGCCTGGATGCCACGGTCATCCACGGCCAGCAGGTTCTCGAAGACGAACATGTTCTCCTGGATCTCCTGGGAGAGCACGGCGTTCTCCTGGTTCAGGTTCTCGAGGATCTGGTGCTCGATCTCCTTGTCCACCATGTTAAGGATCTCGGCCGCATTGCGCACGCCGCCCATGGCCGTGACCTTGAAGCCGGACGACTGGGAAAAGCGCTGCTGCATCACCTCGTCGAGCTCCTGGATCGTGTGCTGGGGAATCTCCTCCATGCGCGCGATCCGCGTGACCACCTCGGTGGACAGGCGCACCGGCAGCTGGGAGATCACCTCGGCGGCCTTCTTCGAGTCGAGGCCGGCGAGGACCACGGCGATGACCTGGGGATGTTCGCGGTGAATCACCTCGGCAACCTCCTTGGCCTCCATCAGCTGCAGCGAATCGAGGCCCTTGGGCTCATCGTCGACGATGCGGTCGAGGACCTTCGCCGCCTTTTCCTCGCCGAGCGAAGTGGTGAGCAGGCGCTTCAGGAACGTGGGCGAGCGGCCGACCAGCGGCGCGTCGCCTTCCACGTTGCTGGTGAACTGGCTGAGCACGGTATCCGCCTGGCCCCGGCTCACCTTGCGCAGGGAGGCCATTGCCTTGCCGAGCCTCTGCACCTCGCTGACCGGCATGTGCTTCATGACCTCAGCGGCTTCCTTCTCGCTGAGGGACATCAGGAAGATCGCAGCGCGCTCGCTGCCGGAAAGGTCCTGCTGTTTCTCAGCCATCGGCCTGCACCCATGCCCGTACGATCTGCGCCACGCGCTCCGGATTCTTGTCGGCCAGCTGGCGGGCCACGCTGATCTTGTCGTCATAGCTCAGCGGCACGCGCTGCTCGGGGGGCGGCCCCATCCCGCCGCCGCCGCTGCTGCCGGC
The DNA here is from genome assembly GCA_964613445.1 of uncultured Chromatiaceae bacterium. Taxonomy (GTDB): domain Bacteria; phylum Pseudomonadota; class Gammaproteobacteria; order Steroidobacterales; genus SHZI01. The sequence continues at coordinate 9,263 of CAZTGY010000059.1, forward strand.
GTAGGCAGGGAGGCCGGGCTGGCCGCCGGGGCCCGGGCCGCCGCCCAGGGCGCGCAGCAGCGGCCGGACGAGCACCAGGGCGACCACCAGGATCAGGATGGCGGCGAGGCCCTGCTTGCCCAGCGACTGTACCGTCGGGCTCTGCAGCAGGCCGGGTTCCTCGGCCGCCTCGACGGGCGGGCTCTGGTAGAACGGCATGCTGCTGACGCTGACCGTGTCGCCGCGCGCCTCGTCATAGCCGACGGCGTCGCGCACGAGCTTCTGGATGGCCTCGAGTTCCTCCGGCGGCATCTTCACGGACGTCACCGTGCCGTCCTCCGCGGTCACCCGCTTCTCGTCGAGGAGCACGGCCACCGACAGGCGCCTGATCGAGCCCGTCGACTGCTTGGTGTGGCTCATCGTCCGGTCCATCTCGAAGTTCCGGGTACGGCGCAAGGATTCGTTCTCGGGCGTCGCGGGCACCGTGGCCGCGGCCTGGGCCTGCGCCGCGTCGGGCGGGATGGCCGGATTGGCGGCGGCGGGGGGGGTTGCCGCCCGGGCATTGGCCGTGACGGGCGCCGGCGGGGGCGGCTGGTTGCTGAGCGCGCCCGGGATGCCGCCGTTCAGCCCGCTGCCATTGTTGCGGTCCTCGGACACCTGCTCGCTGCGGATGATGGTCTCCGGGTCGTAGAGTTCCTGGGTTTCCTCGCGCTGCGTGAAGTCGAGCTCGGTCGTCACGGTGGTCCGCACGCGCCCGGCTCCCAGCATGGGCACCAGGAGGTTCTCGATGCGCGCCACGTAGCTGTCCTCCACCTTGCGCACGTAGTCGAGCTGCCGGGCGCTGAGGCCGAGCTCGGAGGTGTCCTCCGGCGAGTTGAGGAGCTTGCCGCTCTGGTCCACGACCGTCACCTGGTTCGGCTCCAGGTCGGGGATGCTGGATCCGACCAGGTGCACGATGGCGGCGACCTGGGATTCGGTCAGGGACCGGCCGGCGTAGAGCTGCAGCAGCACCGACGCGCTGGGCTGCTGCTTCTTGCCGAGGAACACGGTGGTCTTGGGGACGGCGAGATGCACCCGGGCGCTCTGCACCGGCTGGAGGCTGCCGATGGTCCGGGCGAGCTCGGTCTCCAGGGCGTGGTGGTAGCGGGCGCCCTCCATGAACTGGCTGGTCGAGAAGCCGTTGCCGCCCTCCATGATCTCGAGACCGAAGCCCGAGCTCTTCGGCAGGCCCTGCTCGGCCAGCTTGAGGCGCGCCTGGTGCACCTGCTCGGCAGGGACCTTCACGGCGCCCGTGCTGTCGTCGAGCTGGTAGGGGATGGACGCGCTGGCGAGGACGTTGATGACCTCGCTCGACTCCTTGTCCGAGATGTTGCTGAAGAGGACCGTGTACCCGGGATCCTGCATCCAGAATGCCGCCGTCACCCCCATCGAGATGCTGGCCGCGAGGCCGATCAGCACCAGCAGCTGGCGCATGCCCGGCATGCGGGTCAGCGGGGCGAAGGGGTTGGGAAATTGATTGTCTGCGGTAGCCATCAGTCACTCCTGGGGAAGATGCCGGCCAGTCCCTTCGCGGGGGCTAGATCGGCATGTTCATGATTTCCTGGTAGGCCTCGACCAGCTTGTTGCGCACCTGGCTCATGGCGGTGAACGACAGGCTGGCCTTCTGCATGGCCACCATCACCTCGGCGACGCTCGCGGTGCTGGTTCCCGTCTGGAAGTCCGTGATCATGTTCGTGGCCACGGACTGCTGCTCGTTCACCTTGCCGATGGACTGCGCCAGCACCTGGCCGAAGTTGCCGCCGCCCGCGGCCGGCACGCTGCCCGTCAGGTTCGGTTCCGGCAGGCCCATCGAGCCCGACAGCGCCCGCATCTGGGTGAGGACCTTGTTGATTTCCATACTGCTCATGACGGTCTAGGCTCCGGATACCCGCGCCGGTTCCCGGCAGCGGGGAATGGCAACGCCGGCGCTGCGGAGCCGGGCGATCTTGTAACGCAGGGTGCGCGGGCTGACGCCCAGCAGCTCGGCGGCCTTCTGCCGGCTGCCGGCCTTGCCCTCAAACGCCCTCCTCACGAAGCGAGGTGGC
>CAZTGY010000060.1:0-11256 GCA_964613445.1 uncultured Chromatiaceae bacterium
TGTAGACGCGATGGCCGAAGCCCATCAGGCGGAACGGGTCGTCCTTGTCCTTGGCCTTGGCAATGAACTTCGGAATATTCGCCGCAGTGCCAATTTCCTCGAGCATGTTCAGCACGGCTTCATTGGCGCCGCCGTGGGCGGGGCCCCAGAGGGCGGAGATGCCGGCGGAAATCGCCGAATAGGGGTTAGTCCCGGAGCTGCCGGCCATCCGCACGGTCGACGTGCTGCAGTTCTGCTCGTGGTCCGCGTGCAGGATGAAGAGCAGGTCGAGGGCCTCGGCCGCCACCGGATCCACGTGGTAGGGCTCGGCGGGCACGGCGAAGAACATGTGCAGCAGGTTCGAGCAATAGCCCAGGTCGTTGCGCGGGTAGGTGAACGGCTGGCCCAGCGAGTGCTTGTATGCGGCTGCGGCGATCGTGGGCAGCTTGGCGATGATCCGGTGGGCAAAGATATCCCGGTGACGCGGATTCAGGATGTCGGTGGTGTCGTGGTAGAACGCCGACATGGACGCCACCACGCCGGCAACCATGGCCATCGGGTGGGCGTCGTGATGAAAGCCATTGAAGAGACGGAGGATCGTCTCGTTCAGCATCGTGTGGGTGCGGATCGTGCGATCGAATTCCACGAGCTGGGGCTGCGTCGGCAGCTCGCCGTAGAGCAGAAGCCAGGCTACTTCGATGAAGGAACTCTTGGCGGCAAGCTGTTCCACGGGGTAACCGCGGTACATGAGGATGCCCGCATCGCCGTCGATATAGGTGATCTTGCTCTCACAGCTGGCGGTGGAGCCGTAGCCGGGGTCATAGGTAAAAAGCCCCTGGCCTGTGAACAGGTTGCGGATGTCCACCACGTCGGGGCCTGTCGTGCCGGCCCGGGACTTGAGCTCGAACTCCTTCCCGGTCGCCTTGTCCCTGACGCTGTAGGTGTGTCCGTCCTTCTGCGCGTCGCTCATGATCGTATCCGGCTGCGTGCGGGGCAAATGAATTGGTCATTATAGGGAAGGTGCGGACACAGCGCACCCGCCCGGGTCACGCTTCCGGGGGAGTCGGCACAGTTGTAGGGGGATCGAACGCGGTCGCCGCCGCGGATCAGCCGGCCGCTATTCGGGGCGGCTGTACTTGCGACGGAACTTGTCAACGCGCCCGGCGGTGTCGAGCATCTTCTGCTTGCCCGTGTAGAACGGGTGACAGGCTGAGCAGACCTCCACGTGCAGATCACGGCCCAGGGTGGAGCGGGTCACGAATTCGTTGCCACAGCTGCAGGTGACTTTCACTTCGGCGTAGGCGGGATGAATATCGGCTTTCATGCAAGTCACCGTCTGGCTGCAGTCGTTGGGGGGGCGAATCGTTGGCCGGTTGGCGGCCCGGTGTTACGGGGTGCGCCTGAGCCGGGGCGCGGAAGGATAGCCAGAAGGCGGCGGAGCCGCAAGCGCCATCCCCGGCGCGCACTTATCCACAGAAGCTGTGGATAAGTCTGTGGAGGGCCCGGACCCGGAGGGGCTTAAAGCCTCCCTCCGATGACAATCTGTAGTATTGGTGAAATATTAGCCAAATGCTATTTATCAATATAAACAATGATTTACAGTAACTTCTCGTCTATTCAATTTAATTAGCCGGGCGTATCTGGCTGAAATCTGGCACTGCCCTGCCATTGTGCATAAAACTCAGCCCCCGGGGCGGCCCCTGGCCGCCAGGAGGGACCGCAACCGGGCCAGTGCACGTCCCCGGTGGCTGCAGGCATTCTTGGTTTCCGCGGGCAGTTCCGCTGCCGCGAGGCCCGTATCCGGGTCCCGGAAGAGGGGGTCGTAGCCAAAGCCGCCGCTGCCCCGTGGATCCGGCAGGATTCGGCCTTCCCAGGCACCCTCGGCAACGAGCGGGGAAGGGTCGTCTGGACCGTCTACCCAGACCAGCACACAGCGGAAGCGGGCGGTGCGCGCGGCGTCGGGGACGCCACGCAGGGCGGCGAGCAACTTGGCGTTGTTGGCTGCATCGTCGGCCCCGGGACCGGCGTAACGGGCTGAATGGACGCCCGGGTGCCCCCCCAGCGCATCGACTTCCAGCCCGGAATCGTCGGCCAGGGCAGGCAGGCCGGTGAGTCGCGACGCGTGACGAGCCTTCAGCAGTGCATTCGCCAGGAACGTCGAGCCGGTCTCCTCGACCGGCCCGACGCCGAACTCGGACTGGCGGCGTACCCGCCACGCCGGGCCCAGAAGCTGCTGAATTTCCCTGGCCTTGCCGGCGTTCCCGCTGGCCAGGACGACGTCAACCGGGGCGGCGGTGGGCAATGGCGGCGGCCACGGCGGCGTTCTGGACCTGCATGATGCCGCGGACGCCGTCCACGGCGAGGTCGAGCAGCCGGTCCAGTTCCTCGCGGCGGAATGCGTGGCCTTCCGCCGTACCCTGTACCTCGATGAACTGGCCTGCTTCGTTCATCACCACGTTCATGTCGGTCTCGGCACCCGAGTCCTCGGCATAGTCGAGGTCCAGCACCGGCTGGCCCCGGTAGATGCCGACCGACACCGCGGCGACCTGGCCATGCAGGGGGCTCGAAGCGATGGCGCGCGTCCCCACGAGGGATTGGACGGCGAGCACCAGTGCCACGTAGCTGCCGGAAATCGCAGCCGTGCGCGTGCCGCCATCCGCCTGCAGCACGTCGCAATCGAGGGTAATCGTGCGTTCGCCGAGGGCTTCCAGGTTGGCGGCCGCGCGCAGCGACCTGCCAATCAGGCGCTGGATCTCCAGCGTTCGTCCGGTCTGCTTGCCCTGGGCCGACTCACGGCGGGTCCGGGTATGGGTCGCGCGGGGGAGCATGCCGTACTCGGCCGTGATCCACCCGCGACCCGAATTGCGGAGGAAGGATGGCACGCCGGTTTCCACGCTGGCCGTGCACAGGACGCGCGTATCGCCAAAGCTGGCGAGGACCGAACCCTCGGCATGACGGGTGAACGAGGTCTCGAAGGTGACCTTGCGGAGCTCTGCCGGAGCCCGCCCGCTGGGCCGCGCGATCACCGTGGAGACGCTCATCCGGCTGCCGCCTTCGACTGGCCCTTGCCGGGCGCCCTGGCCGACCCGCGGCCCTCGTCTTTGGCGTGGGCCTTGCTCCGGCCCCGGGGCTTGTCCGGGGTAGCGCCCTTGCCGAGGTAACGGAGCGCGGCACCGGACGTGTTGTCGCTGTAGGGCCCGCAGGCCCGCACGGATTGCTCGCCCAGCCGGCGCAGGCCGGCCGCCAGGGGCTGGCCGTCCCCGGCCAGCGCGCCAATGCGGTCGTCGCCCAGCCCCGACCACAAGCCATCGGTACAGACCATCAGGACATCACCAGGCTCCAGGCGCCTCTGCCTCGTGATCGTCATCCCGGGCAGCCAGGCATCGCCGCCGAGGCAGCACTCGACGAAGTTCCGCATGGGGTGGGCCGCAATCTCGGCCTCGGTAATCACGCCCTCCTGCAGGAGCAGCTCCACGTGACTGTGGTCGCGGGTCCGCTCGCGGACCACGCCGTTGCGCAGGTGATAGATGCGGCTGTCCCCCACGTGGGCGAAGTAAGCCGCGTCGTCCTGGACGAGGCACAGGGCACAGGTGGCGCGGGGCCTGGCTTCCAGCGACAGTCGCGCCCCCAGGGTGACGAGGTTGACGTGGGCACGGCCGATGGCCAGGTGCAGGAACCCGATGGGGTCGAAAACCGGGTGCGTCACGCGGCTGAACGCATCCCGGACGGTCTCCGTGGCCAGCTGGGCCGCCTTGGCCCCATCGGCGTGGCCGCCCATGCCGTCCACGGCGATGAGGAGCACGGCATCGTCGGCGGCAATGACCTGGACGCGATCCTGGTTCTCCTCCCGGTCGCCAATCAGGCTCAAGTCTGCATACTCGACGCGCAAGGGAACTCCCGGTGATACTTCGCGGCAGTCTAAGCGTGGCCCAAACCCGATGCACAGGATTTTTCCCCCAAACGTGAGCACCGTCTCGTGATCCGCAGCATGACCGGATTCGCGCGTGGCGAGACCGCGACGCCCCAGGGCCAGCTGCTCTGGGAACTACGGTCCGTGAACCACCGCCATCTCGAGCTGCTGCTGAAGGTGCCGGACTTCTGCCGCGGCATCGAGGCCGACCTGCGCCAGCTGGCCACCACCCGGCTGGGTCGCGGCCGCGTGGAAGCCTCCCTGTCACTGCGCGCCGGCGAGACCAGGACGACCGCGGGACGCCTCAACCTTCCTCTGGTTCGGCAGCTGGCAGCGCACTTCAGCGCCGTGGCGGATGAGCTGCGAAATTCCGCTCCGGTCAGCCCGCTTGACGTCCTGCGCTGGCCCGGCGTCCTGGAGCAGGAGGAACAGGATCCCTCGGCGCTGCTCCCGGTCGTCACCCAGACCTTCGAGGCGGTCATCGCGGAGCTGAATGCCGCCCGCGCCCGCGAAGGCGCCCGGATCGGCGAGATGCTCGAACGCCGTCTTGCCGAGATCGAGGGCCACGTGGCTGATGTGGTCGTGCGCCTGCCGGCCGTGCTGGCCCGGATCCGCGAACGCATGGCCGAGCGGGTCGCTGCCCTCAGCACGCCGGTGGACCCGCAGCGCCTCGAGCAGGAGATCGTGTTGCTCGCCCAGAAGCTGGACGTGAGCGAAGAACTGGACCGCCTGACCGCGCATCTCGCCGAGTTCCGCGACAACCTGAAGTCCGATGCGCCGGTCGGCCGCCGTCTGGACTTCCTGGTGCAGGAGCTGAACCGGGAAGCGAACACGCTGGCCTCCAAGTCCGCCGACGCCGAGACCACCCGGCGCGCCGTCGACATCAAGGTGCTGATCGAGCAGATGCGCGAGCAGGTCCAGAACGTCGAGTAAGGCGACGGATGCCGCCGTCGGCCGCCGCGGCACCCTGCTCGTCCTGTCCGCCCCCTCCGGCGCCGGCAAGACCACGCTGGTGAAGGCGCTGCTGGCCAGGGACCCGGGCCTGCGCTTCTCCATTTCCTACACCACCCGGCCGCCGCGGCCCGGCGAAACGGACGGCAGGGATTACTGCTTCGTCGATCGCGCACGCTTCCAGCAGATGGTGGCGGCGGGCGAGTTCCTGGAGCACGCGGAGGTGTTCGGCAACTGCTACGGCACGAGCAAGGCCCAGGTAGAGGCACTGATCGACGACGGGCACGACGTGCTGCTCGAGATCGACTGGCAGGGCGCGCGCCAGATCCGCGCCAACGCACCGAACTGCCGCACGGTCTTCATCATGCCGCCCTCGGTGGCCGAGCTCGAGCGGCGGCTGCGCACCCGGGCAACCGACAGCGAGGACGTCATCCGCCGGCGGCTCGGGCAGGCACTCGACGACATGTCCCACTGGGCGGAATTCGACTTCGTGGTGGTGAACGAGGTGCTGGAGGGCGCGGTGGACGGCCTCGTCGCTATCCTCCAGGGACGGAGCGATGAGCTGGCATCCACGGGGCCGGCCACGGCCGCGCGGGCCCGGGAAATCCTGCAGGGCTGACGACCCGTCCTGGCAGCGACATATGGCATTTGTGCATATGCCATTGCTCAACGACCGCCCGTCCCCCTAGAGTCCCGACCCCGGCAACTCCCCAGAGCAAAGCACCATGGCCCGCATCACCGTCGAAGACTGCCTCAAGAACATCCCGAACCTGTTTGAGCTGGTGATGGTGGCCGCCAAGCGCTCCCGCCGGATCGCCAATGGCGCCGAGCCGCTCCTGGACCGGGAGAACGACAAGCCCACCGTGGTGGCGCTGCGCGAGATCGCCGCCGGCCTCGTGACCACCGAGTTGCTCAAGGAAGCGGACCAGACGCCGGAAGACCTCATGGCCCGCGAGCAGGCTGAGGCCCTGCTGAACCCCCCGATCCAGATGGACCGCCTGGACGACGACCTGACCGACTGATCCGAGCTCTGATCTCAGGTAGAGCGGCCGGCAGGGGGATACCCCCCTTGCCGCGCTCACCGTGCCGCACGGTAGCGGCAAGGGGGGTGCCCCCTGCCGGCCGCGGGCCCCGAGCGATGGGCTCGTGAAATGCCGTCGGTTTAGCCCGCCGCCCGAGGGCTAGAATCGGGGGCATGGACTACGCCGCCACCATCCTGAATCGCCTGCCCCTCGCCCGCCGCAATGCCGGGCTCAGCGGCCTGCTGCAGAAGGCCAACTACCTGCCCAAGCAGCAGCTCGGCATCATCGCCGACGCTTACGCTTTCAGCGCCGACGCCCACGAGGGCCAGAAGCGGCGCTCCGGCGATCCCTACATCACGCACCCGGTGGCCGTTGCGGCGATCCTCGCGGACCTGCGCCTGGACTACCAGAGCCTCGCAGCGGCGCTCATGCATGACGTGATCGAGGACACTCCCACCGCCAAGCACGAGATCGCCGCCAGATTCGGCACCGAGATCGCATCGCTGGTGGACGGCGTCAGCAAGCTGGACAAGCTCAACTTCAGCAGCAGGACGGAGCTGCAGGTGGAGAGCTTCCGCAAGATGATGCTGGCCATGGTGCAGGACATCCGCGTGATCCTGATCAAGCTCGCCGACCGCCTGCACAACATGCAGACGCTCGACTCGATGCCGGCCGACAGGCAGCAGCGCATCGCCAGGGAAACCCTCGAGATCTATGCGCCCATCGCCAACCGCCTCGGGATCAACGCGATCAAGACCCAGCTGGAGGACCTGGGCTTCCGCCACGCCCACCCGTTCCGCTACCGGGTGCTGGACAAGACGGTCCGGCGCGGCGAGGGTAACCAGAGGCAGTTCGTCAAGCGGATCTCGGAACGGCTGAACGGCGCCATGGACCATGCGGGCATCCGGGCGAACGTGACAGGCCGCAAGAAGCACCTGTACAGCATCTACCGGAAGATGGAGTCCAAGAAGCGCTCCCTCGCGGACATCGCCGATGTCTTCGGTTTCCGGGTGGTCGTGGACTCGGTGGACGAGTGCTACCGGACGCTGGGCATCGTGCACCAGCTGTACAAGCCGATGCCGGGCCGCTTCAAGGACTACATCGCGATCCCCAAGGCCAACGGTTACCAATCGCTGCACACCACGCTGGTCAGCCCGCTCGGTACTTCAGTCGAGTTCCAGATCCGCACGGCGCCGATGCACATGGTGGCCGAGAAGGGCATCGCGGCGCACTGGATGTACAAGGACACTGACCGGGAGGTTGCCGCACCGGAAGCCCGCGCCCGGGAATGGCTGGCCAGCATCAGCGAGATGCAGCTGGCGGCGAACTCCGAGGAGTTCATGGAGAGCGTCAAGGTCGACCTGTTCCCGGACGCCGTGTACGTCTTCACGCCCAAGGGCGACATCCTCCGCCTCCCGCGCGGCTCCACATGCGTGGATTTCGCGTACGCGGTCCACACGGACGTGGGTAACCGGTGCGTCGCCGCCAAGATCGACCGGCGGCTCGTGCCCCTGCGCACGCAGATCGAGAACGGCCAGACCGTGGAGGTGATCACCGCCAAGGGCGCCCATCCGAACCCCAGCTGGGTGAACTTCGTGGCCACGGCGAAGGCCCGCGCCGCCATCCGCCAGTACCTGAAGAACCTGCGCTTCAACGAGGCGCTGGAGCTCGGGCGCCGCCTGCTCGACCAGGCGCTGCGGGATGCCGGCACGCCGCTCCGGAAGATCAGCGACCGCCAGATGAAGGCCCTGCTCGACGAGTTCGGCCTCAACAACACCAACGAGCTGTTTGAGCAGCTCGGGCTCGGCGAGCGCCTGGCGCCCCTTGTCGCCAAGGCGCTGCTGCAGTCGCCGGCCACGACCAACGCCGAGCCCGGCAAGCCCACTCCCATAGCCATCGCCGGAACGGAGGGTCTCGTCGTCTCCTACGCGCGCTGCTGTCATCCGATTCCCGGTGATGCGATCATGGGGTACCTGAGCGCCGGCCGCGGCGTGGTCATCCACCGCAACGTGTGCGGCAACCTGGGCGAGTTCCGGAAGCAGCCCAGCAAGTGGATCGCCGTGACCTGGCAGGCGGGCATCGAGCGGGAATTCTCCGCCGAGATCCGGGTGGACGTGGAGAATCGGCCGGGCGTGCTCGCCGAAGTCGCGGCGCGGATCGCGGATTCAGGCTCCAATATCGAGCAGGTATCCATTGTCGAGGACCAGGACGATTCGGCCACCATGCTGTTCTCGATCCTGGTGCGGGATCGCCGGCACCTGGCGGACGTGATCCGCATCCTGCGGCGGATGAACGTCGTCAGGAAACTGAGTCGTACCTGCACATGAGCAAGCCCTTCGTATGAGCAAGCAAGGCATCGAATCAACCAGGGCGCCGGCCGCCATTGGCACCTATTCCCAGGGCATTCGCGCCGGCGGGACCATCTGGCTGTCGGGCCAGCTGCCGCTGGACCCGGCCACCGGCCAGCTGCTCACCGGGGACATGCGGGAACAGGTGCGGCAGGTGTTCCGCAACCTGGCGGCCGTGGCCGAGGCGGCCGGTTCGTCGCTGGACCAGGCCGTAAAGGTCACCGTGTTCCTCGTGGACCTCGGTCACTTCGCCATCGTCAATGAGGTGATGGCCGAGTTCTTCGCGAAGCCTTATCCCGCGAGGGCCGCCATCGGGGTTGCTTCCCTGCCGCGGGGTGCCGCGGTCGAGGCGGACGCGGTCCTGGTTGCCTGAGACCGATAGCCTGCTGAGCCTGCGGGGCGTCGGCCCCGCCGTCGCCGAGCGCCTGGCCAGGCTGGGCGTGGAACGCCCCGTCGACCTGCTGTTCCTCCTGCCCCAGCGCTACGAGGACCGGACCCGGGTCGTGCCGCTCGGCGCGCTCCGGCCCGGGCACCGGGCGGTGGTCGAGGGCGAGATCGCCCTGGCCGACGTGGCCTTCCGGCGCCGCCGTAGCCTGCTGGTGCGCCTCACCGACCGGACCGGGCAGCTCACGTTGCGCTTCTTCCATTTCTCCCGGCCCCAGCAGGCCAACCTCGCCGTCGGCGCACGCCTGCGCTGCTACGGGGAAGTCCGTCCCGGCCCGCTCGGCAACGAAATGGTCCACCCGGAGTATCGCGTGCTCACCCCCGGCCCCTCACCACCGCTGGATGAGCGGCTGACGCCCGTCTACCCCGCCGTGGAAGGACTCGCCCAGTTCCGCCTGCGGGACCTCACCAGCCAGGCGCTGGACCGCCTGCTGCCGCAGCTGACCGACGAACTGCCCGGCATCGACGTACCCGGGCTGGACCGGCCGGGCGCGGCATTGCCCGGCATCGCCGAGGCGCTGCACTACGTGCACCGCCCGCCGGCGGGCGCCGACCTGCAGCTGCTCAGTTCCGGCATGCACCCCTGCCAGCGGCGGCTGGCACTGGAGGAACTGCTGGCCCAGCACCTGAGCCTGCGCCAGATCCGGGAGCGAACGCGGCAGGACGCGGCCGTGATCCTCGGGGCCGGCACGGACCGCGCCCGGCAGCTGCGGCAGCAGTTCCTCGCCAGCCTTGGCTTTGACCTCACCGGCGGCCAGCGCGCGGCACTGGCGGACATCGACGCGGACCTGGCGAGCGGCTGCCCGATGATGCGGCTCGTGCAGGGCGATGTGGGCTGCGGCAAGACCGTGGTAGCCGCCGCGGCCGCGCTGCTCGCCGTGTCACAAGGGCACCAGGTGGCAATCATGGCGCCGACGGAGCTGCTGGCCGAACAGCACCGGGACAGCTTCTTCCGCTGGTTCCGGCCGCTGGGCGTCACGGTCGCATGGCTGTCCGGCAGTCTCGGCCAGAAGGCCCGCGCCCAGACCTACGCCGCGATCGAGGACGGCACGGCCGGGGTGATCGTCGGCACCCATGCCCTCTTCCAGGAGGACCTGCGCTACAGGAGCCTGGCCCTGGTGATCGTCGACGAGCAGCACCGCTTCGGCGTGCACCAGCGCCTCAAGCTGATGGACAAGGGTGCCAACGGGGATGGCGGCGAGCTGAAGCCGCACCAGCTGGTGATGACCGCCACGCCCATTCCCCGCACGCTGGCCATGACCCTCTACGCCGACCTGGACAGCTCCGTGATCCGGGAGCTCCCGCCGGGCCGCCAGCCGGTGAACACCGTCGCGCTGTCGGACCAGCGGCGGCCCGAAGTCGTGGAGCGGGTGCAGGCCGCCATCCGTTCCGGCGCCCGGGTCTACTGGGTGTGCCCGCTGATCGAGGAGTCGGAGCACCTGGAGTCGGAGGCGGCGGAACCCACGGCGGCCGCCCTCGCCGAAGCATTGCCCGACGTGCGCGTGGGCCTCATCCATGGCCGGATGGCCGCCGCCGACAAGGAGCGGGTGATGAAGGCCTTTGCCCAGGGCAAGGTCCAGCTGCTCGTCGCGACCACCGTCATCGAGGTGGGGGTGGACGTGCCGGCCGCCACGCTGATGATCATCGAGAACGCCGAGCGCCTCGGGCTGTCCCAGCTGCACCAGCTGCGGGGCCGCGTCGGCCGCGGGCGGGACTCGAGTACCTGCGTGCTGCTGTACCGGAGCCCGCTGGCGGCGATGGCCAAGGCGCGGCTCGAGGTACTGCGCGGGACCAACGACGGCTTCGAGGTGGCGCAGCGGGACCTGGAGCTGCGGGGACCGGGCGAGGTGCTGGGCACGCGGCAGACCGGCCTCATGCAGCTGCGCGTGGCGGACCTGGTGCGGGACGCCGACCTGATGCCGGCCGTCCAGGAGCTGGCGCAGAAACTTGCCAGCCGCCCGGCGCTCGCCGAGGAGCTGATGCAGCGCTGGATCGGCAGCGGCAGCCGCTACGGCGAGGTGTGAGCCCCGGCGCAGCGACTGCCCCGGCGACCTAGTGGCTGTTGATCCAGTTCAGGACCTCGGCACGGTCGAGCCGGTAGCCGAAATCAGTGCCACGGCACAGGGCGTTCAGCCCGAACGAGGTGACCGCCACGATCTGGTTGGAGGCGAAATTGCCGAGATATACCGGGCCGCCGGAGTCGCCGGAGCACGTGCCCCCGCGGTCACTGCCGTTGCCCTGGGTCTGCAGGTTGTAGCCGCCATTCTGGGCACTGGTGATGTTCACCAGGGTGGACCTGGCCATGAGGCGTTCGCGGAAGGAGATGTTCGGCACGGCCGAGTGTTCCTGGGTGCGCTTCGTCAGCCCGTAGCCGCTGACCGTGAACACGGTGTTCTTCGTGCCACGTGCCGTGCCGATGCCATTCAGCGCGCCGGCCGCCGGCAGCACCCCGTACTCGGGCATGGCGATCGGCTGGTCGAGTATCACGAGGCCGACGTCCTTGGTGTCGGGGAACCCGGCGAAATTGGCAAAGCCGAAATTGTGCAACTCCCGGGACGTCGCGCAAAGCGTGCCGAGGGTTCCCGGCGCGCAGGTCTCGGGG
>CAZTGY010000061.1:0-11105 GCA_964613445.1 uncultured Chromatiaceae bacterium
GACGGTCCGGATGCGCAGCCGGCCAGGATCATCGCGGCGAACAGGCCTGCGATGGCGTAACGACGGCGGCGTACGAGAGTCAGGTTCACGTTGGACCTCCTGGTCCGCAAGGACAGCCTGGAACAGGCACTTAGAGTAAGTCGGCAGGGGAGGCCTGTCACGCCGGCGGCGGCAGGGGCCACCCGGCGCGGCCTCCTCAGCGGGGCCTGAGGGCCGCCAGCTGCAGCGTCACGACACCGACGATCTTCACGTTGCCCGACAGCTGCAGCGGAGCGCGGGTGGCGGGGTCCAGCAGCAGCTCGAGGCGGCCCCGCAATCCGAGCAGTTCCAGGTCGTCATCGTCCGGATCACCGCCGGGCACCGGCAGTCCCTGCAGCGACAGCCGCAGCGGCCGGACCTTGCCGCTCCGCTTCACCGCCCCCTTGGGCCACAGCTCGTCGTACTGCACGGCGATCTCCCGGGACGGCAGGACCTCGACCCGCACGACCTGGGTGTCCCGGCGCCGGAACACCAGCACGTCCAGGGTGTCGCCAGGCTTGTCCAGCGATGCCGCCGCGATCGCATAGAGCAGGCCGGTCGGCTCCACCACGGTCCGGGCACCCGGTGGAATCGGGTAGGCGCGCAGGCCCTCGCTGGTCCGGGTCCAGCGCGCGGGCAGCAGCGACTTCTCGCTGGCATCTGCCGGCCAGAAGGTGCGCTGGTAGGCGCCCTCGACCCCGAAGCGGTAGGTGCGGAAGCGCTGCTTGCCCTGCTGGTCGTGCTGGGTGCGCTGGAGCGCGGCGCCGGACCGGGGGTCCATGAGCAGGGTCAGGCGCGACACGCGCCCGGCACCGCGGGCGTCGTACACGAGCTCCAGCACGTCCGGACCCGGCTTCAGCGGCGTGAACTGGCCGGCGGGCACGTCGAGCAGGTCCGGCAGTACCGTCGGGCCTGGAACGGTGCGCAGGGCCAGCCGGGCCTCCGCCGTCAGGAACAGCTTGCTGGCGGTCATGCGGATCTCGGACCAGCCCACGCGGGCCGGATCGAAAGCCGCTTCAGCGGCCCCGGCGGGCGACGGCGGTCCGGCCACGGCGAGCAGTGCCGTGACGAGGGCGGCCGGCACGTGGGCGGAGACCGGCATGCGGGTGCTCATTCCTAGATAATAGCGCGCCCGCTACCGGGCATGGATTGGCCGTTCAATGCGAGCTTCGCAGTTTGGTGCCACGCTGGCCGTGGTCCTGGCACCGGTCCTGATCGTCGCCCTGGCCACGACGGCCCGTGCATCGGTCGAGTTCAAGGGCCTCAGCCGCACCACGGAAAAGATCGTGCGCGCCAACCTGGCCCTGAACGACGAGCCTTGCACCGCGTCGGAGGCCCGGGTCCGCCGCCAGTACTGCAACGCCGACCAGCAGATCCGCCAGGCCCTCGAGGTCTACGGCTACTTCGCGCCAACCATCGAGAAGGCCCTGGAGTGGGACAAGGACTGCTGGCGGGCGACCTTCACCATCGACCGGGGCCCGCGGGTGAAGCTCAGGAACGTCCGGATCGGCATGACGGGTGCGGGCGAGTCCGACCAGGAGCTCGTCGCCGCGCTCCGGAAGAGCGCTGACCTGGTCGCCGGCAAGGGCCTCAACCAGCGGGCCTACGACGAGTTCAAGGCCAGCTTTGCCAGCGTCGCCCAGCGCAGGGGGTACTTCGACGGCCGCTTTGCCGTGAGCCGAATCGACGTGCATCCCACCGAGCTGGCCGCCGACATCACGATCGACTACGCGACCGGCGAACGCTACCGCTTCGGGCCTGTCACGCTGGACCAGGACGTCGTGGATCCCAGGCTGGCGCTCCGCTACGTTAACTTCAAGGCCGGCGACCCCTACGACGCGGAACTCGTCAACGAGCTCTACACCGACCTGCTCGCCGGCGGCTACTTCCAGAACGTCGAGGTGCTCGCGAAGCCACGGCCGGCGCCCGACCTGGACGTGCCGGTGACCATCGTGCTCACGGCCAGCGCTCCCCGCACCTGGAAGACCGGCGTGGGCTATGCGACCGACACGGGCGCCAAGGTCCGCCTGGACTTCCTGAATGAGCGCCTGAACCGGAAGGGGCACCAGCTCGAGTTCAACAGCTCCTTTGCCCAGGTCACCGGCGAAGCCACCCTGGCCTACCGCCTGCCACGGGGCAGCCCGCGTGACGAGTGGCTGAGCTTCGAGACCGGCTACAAGTATGACAACCCGAAGGACAACACCAGCAATGAGTTCCGGCTGGGCGTGAAGGACGTCAAGCGCAGGCGTGGAACCTGGCGGGAGACACGCTCACTGGACTACGTGCGGGAGACCTTCCAGGTGGGCAGCGAGGAGGAGACGACGAGCGACCTGGTCCTGCCCGCCATCAGCTGGGCCGATCAGCCCCGGCTGCTGCCGCCCCGGCCGCGGAAGGCCCACCGCCTCAGTTTCACCGTGAGCGGCACGGACGAGATCCTGGGGTCGGATACCGCCTTCCTGCAGCTGGAATCGGAGGGCAAGCTGATCGTGCCGCTCTGGACCACGGCGAGGCTGCTCCTGCGCGGCGAGGCGGGCTGGACCATCAAGGACGAGTTCAAGGACCTGCCGTTCTCCGTGCGCTACTTCGCGGGCGGCGACAACAGCGTCCGGGGCTACGACTACAAGACGCTCGGGCCCACCGACGCGACGGGCAGCGTGACCGGCGGGGCGGACATCCTCGTGGGCAGCGTCGAGATCGACCAGCGGGTCTTCGGCAACTGGTCGGTGGCGGCCTTCATGGACCTGGGCAACGCCTTCGATTCGTTCAAGGACATGTCGCTCAAGACCGGCGTCGGCGCGGGCATCCGCTGGTACTCACCCCTGGGCCCGATCCGCGTCGACGTGGGCGTGCCACTCGACGACGCGCCGGACTCCTTCCGCCTCCACATCACCCTGGGACCCGACCTATGAACCCGTTGCAGGCGCTCGCGACGCTGGTCGTGACCGCGATGATCCTGGCGGTGCTCGGCATCGTGCTGCTCGCCACCCCCGCGGGCAGTGCCTGGCTCGTCGGGGCCGTCTCCGACCTGGCGGGCGACCGGCTGACGCTGACCGGTATCCGCGGGACGCTGCTGGAAGGCCTCGCCGTGGACCGGTTGCAGCTGGCGGCGGGCCGCACCACGGTCGTGATCGAGCCCGCCGAGCTGAGCATGAGCTGGCCCGACCTGCTGCGCCGCCGGTTGCGCCTGACCACCGCCCGGGCAGACGCCGTGCACATCGACATCGCGCCCCGGCGGCCCGACGAGCCGGATTCGGTGGTGCAGCCCCTGGTCCTGCCGGTCGTGATCGCGACGGATGCCCTGGAGATCGGCCGGCTGCGCATCCGCAACGGGGCTGCCAGGGACGGGGGCGACACGGCCGGGATCGTGCCGGTGGAGATCGGCCCCGTGACCCTGCGGGGCGAACTCGTGGACGGCAGCCTGCGCTTCGAGCTGCTGCGGGCGGAGTTGTACGGGCTTGGCGTCGAGGCCACGGGCACGTTTGGCACGGGCGAGCCCTTCGCGCTGGACGCCCGGGTCAGGTGGGAATTCACTGCGGCGAGTGCCCCGGTGACCGGGAGCGGCACGCTGTCCGGCGACCTGGCGAGCCTGCGCTTCGAGCAGGTCGTGCGGTTGCCATCCGAGGTGAGCGTGGGCGGCATCGCGCAGCTGCTGCGGGACCAGCCTGCCATCTTCGCGGAGGCCCGCTGGACCGGCCTGCAGCGGCCTCTCGGCGCGGACCCCGGCCTGCTCCTCCGCAGCGAGTCCGGGCGCCTCCGCGTGCACGGCTGGACGGACCGGTTCAGCGCAGACCTGGCCGCGGCCGTGCGCCTGGGCGACCGGCCCGCCGCGCGGGTGGGGGCGACGCTGGAAGGCGACCCCCGCCAGCTGCGGTTCCACGAATTCCGCCTGGACGGGTTCGGCGGCCGGGTCACCGGCTCCGGAAGCATCACCCTGCGGGAGGCCGTCACCGGCCGGTTCCGGCTCGAGGGGCGGCGGATCGATCCGGCGTTCGTGGATCCCCGGTTTGCCGGCCAGGTGGATTTCAGCAGCGAGGTGAGCTTCGACGGCGCGGGAAACTTCCGCCTGGTCCTGCCCGAGGCGCGCGGCACGCTCTTCAACCGGCCGCTTCGCGCGTCCGGCACCGTCGCGCGCGCGGGCCCGGTGCTGTCCTTCGACGATGCGCGGGTCAACGCGGGCGCCAACCGGGTCGAGTTCAGCGGCACTTGGGGCGACCGGATCGCCGGCCAGTTCCGGATCGACGCCCCGGAACTCGCCACGTTATGGCCCGGCGTCAGCGGCCGGCTGCGTGGCACCGGCAAGCTCGCCGGCACGACGGCGCGGCCGGTCCTGGAGCTCGACCTGGCCGGCAGCGAGCTCGCAGCCGGCGACCTTCGGGTCCGGTCCCTGCAGGCCCGCGGCGGACTGGACGCCCGCCAGCGCCTGGCGGTCGACGCGGAGGCGGAGGGCATCGCGTATGCCGGGCAGGCGGTGGGCAACCTGACGCTCGGCGCCGCGGGTCCGCTCACGGCGTATTCGCTGCAGCTGGCGCTCTCGGGTGGCGACGTGGAAGCCGGGTTGGGCGGGACCGGCAGCTATCGCAACGGGATCATCGCCCAGGCCGCGGCGACAGGCTTCGTCACGATCCCCGGCGAACAGCGCTGGTCGTTGCGCGAGCCCGCGACCGTGCGCATCGCCGGCGAGGACGTCACGGTGTCGGCGCATTGCTGGGACATGCAGGAAGCCGAGCTGTGCCTGGCAGAGTCAGGCACCAGTGCCCGGGGCTTCAATGCCGGCCTGGACCTGCGGCGCTTTCCCCTGGCCACCCTGTCCCCGTGGCTGCCCGACGACATCGGCGTGACCGGATCCGTCACGTCGTCCATGGCCATCCGGAGCGAGCGGGGCGCGGTCAGCGGTTCGCTGGCGGGCAGCCTGGCCGACACCGTCGTCGTGTGGCGGGATGACTGTGGCGAGGATGTGCGGACCGAGCTCACCGAATTCCGCGTTGACGTCGGGCTCGCGAACGACGTGCTCGACTTCGAGGCCGCGGTGGCAGAGAGCTTCGGCCTGCGCCTGGCAGCGGAGGGCCGGGTCACGGGCGCGCTGGGAGCGTCCCCCGCGATCCGTGCCAGTGTCTCGGGCGGGGTGCCCGACCTGGCGTCGCTCCGCCCCCTGGCGGAGCAGTTGGCGGGCGTGGGTGACCTCGAGGGGCGGCTCACGGTGGACGCCACCCTGACGGGGAACGCGCGCCGGCCCGATATCGCCGGTGGGCTCGAGCTGGAGGATGGGGCGTTCACCGTGTCCGCCGCGGGCATCCGCGTGGACCGCGTCAGCCTCTCGGCGCTGGGGCGGGAGGACGGCCAGGTGGCGCTCAAGGGCAATGCCCGCTCCGGCAAGGGCTTCGTGGCGCTCGACGGGGCGCTGGCCTGGCGCGACCAGGTCCTGCCCAGCGCCGAGGCCACGGTGAAGGGCCGCGTGATCGACGTGATCAACCTTCCGCAGGGCATCGTGCAGGTGTCGCCGGATGTCCGCGTGGTCCTGCGCGACGGCCAGTTCCGGGTCGGTGGCGACATGCTCGTTCCCCGGGCGACCATCAAGCTGAAGCGGATCGAAACGAGCGCCGTGCGGCCGTCGCCCGACACGATCGTCCACGGGCGCGACGTCGTGGTCGCGGCGAAGAAGCCGCGACTCTTCGTGCTCGATGGCCTGCAGGTGCGCCTTGGCGAGAAGGTGACCTTCGACGGCTTCGGCCTCAGGACCGGCCTCACCGGCGGACTGCGCCTGGACCAGTCGCTCGGCGCCGATCCCACCCTGGTCACGGGTGACGGCGTCGTCAGCCTGCGTGACGGCCAGTTCACCGCGTTCGGCCAGAAGCTGGAGATCGAGCGCGGCTCGCTGATCTTCTCCGGGGTCGTGACAGATCCCGGGCTGGACGTGAAGGCCAGCCGCGACGTGGACTACGAGGGCCGGGAGGTGACGGTGGGCGTGCTGCTGTCGGGCAATCTCTCGCGGATCCAGACCCGCGTGTTCTCCGAGCCGGCCATGGGCGAGCTGGACGCCCTGTCCTACCTGACCACCGGCAAGCCCCTCTCGGCCGCCGGTGCCGGCGACCGCTCCCTGGTGGCCAGCTCGGCGATCAGCCTGGGCCTCTCCCAGGCCCTGCCCGTCGTGCAGCAGCTGGGCTCGGCGCTGGCCGTGGACGAGGTGGCCTTCGGCACGAGCGAGACTGGCGACACGGCCGTGGTCGTCGGCGAGCAGCTGGGCAAGAACCTGTTCATCCGCTACAGCTATGGCATCTTCGACAAGCTGGGCACGGTGGAGGCGACGTACAAGCTGGGCCGGCGCGTCAGCATCGAGGCCAGCTCGGGCCAGGAGCAGGCGCTCGACCTCATCTATTCGCTGAACTGGTGACACGGAAGGGGAGTAACCGATGAATGCAGGACATCTGCCCGGGCGTCGGGTCCTCGCCGGCGTGCTTGCCATGGTGCTGGGTGTCGCGGCGGGCCCGTCCCACCCGACGACGCCGGTGCCGCGTGAGGTGCTGGTGCTGGGCGGCACGGGCCAGCTCGGCGCCGAGATCGTCCGGCGCCTGGCGGACCAGGGAGACCGGGTCACGGTCTTCACCAGGCCGGGCTCGGATCGCGCCCGGTTGCAGGGCCTGCCCGTGAGCTATGCGGAGGGGGACCTGCTGGAAGAAGCAGACGTTGCGGCGGCATTCCGGGGCCGCCGCTTCCAGTACGTCATCGTGGCCGTGCGCGTCGAGGATGGCGATCCGCACTTCTATGCGAAGTTCCTGCCCGCGCTGACCGCGCAGGCGAAGGCCGCGGGGGTCGCGCAGCTCATCCATCACGGCGCCGTGGGCGCTGGCAGGAACGCGGAGAAGTTCGCGAACCTGGGGTGGGAGAAGGTGCCGGGTCTGCTCGACCGGCTGAAGGACCAGGGCGTGGGCGAGGACATCGTGCGGGCCAGCGGCGTGCCGTTCACGATCATCCGGAACACGCGGCTCTACCCCGGCGGCACGCCGCCCACCGGCAAGGCAGAGCTGACCGAGGACGACGCGGTGATCGGGCCGATGACCCGGGCCGACCTGGCAATCCTCACGCTGCAGTGCCTCGGCAATGCGAAGTGCCTGGGCAGGACGTGGCACGTCCGGGACCCGTCCCTCGCATGGCCGCCACCGAAGGCGCCCGCGCCCGGGTCCTGAGGCAAAAAGCCCGAAGCTTGACCGGAAATGACAGGAGTTACCGGACGCGCTGCGTAGGATTTCAGCTCCCGTGGCCCCGCACCGCCGAGCACTCCCGTCATGCGCGATCTGGACCCCTTCACCGGCATCGTCGTTGCCGCCACCGCGTGCATGGGCTTCTGGCTCATCGTGCTCCTGGGCTACTGGCTGCGCTCGTCGCTGTAGCGGCCGGGGCTTCTGCCGGTCCAGCGCCGGTAGGCGCGGGAGAAGTTGCTCTGGTCGGAGAACCCCAGCAGGTAGGCAATCTCGGCCTGGCTGAATCGCTTGTCATTCAGGTAAGCCTCCGCAAGGGCACGGCGCGTCTCGTCGAGCACGGTCCTGTAGTTCAGTCCCTCCGCCTGCAACTGCCGCTGCAGGGTGCTGAGGCTGCGATTCAGCCGTTTGGCCACGGTCTCCTGGCCGGCCTCGCCGGTGGGCAGCAGCGCGCGGAGCATCTCCCGCACCGTCGCCGCGACGGCCTGCGGCTGCAGGCCGGCCACGTAGCGCTCGGCCACCTGGTCCACCGCGGCTGCCACGTCGGGATTGTCGGTGGGTAGCGGCGCCTCGGCGGTGGCGGTGTCGAGCAGGAAGCCGTTGGTGCCGGCGCCAAACTCCACCGGAATCCCGAAGGCGGCCGTGTAGGGCGCCGGTTGTGCCCGGCACGGGTGTTGCACCGTGACCGCCCGGGGCATGACCGGCTTGCCAGACGCCTGGCTGGCGAGCGACAGCAATGCAACCAGCGTGGCGTCGATGCCGGCCTCATGCGGTTGATGGGCGGGATCCGGAAAGTCCACGATGAACTGGTAGCCGGCGCGCGACGCGGCCATGCCGACGTTCGCCCGGAGGGTGATCAACACCTGCACGTAGCGCGAGAAGCGGTTGAACGCATCCACCAGGCTGCGGCTGCTCATCCACGCATAGCCCAGGGCGTGCAGGCTCTCGGGCCGGACCCGCCGACCCACCTTAAGCCCGATGGCCGGGTCGCCGGTGGCCGCGACGCTCAGTTCCCACAGGCGCCAGGTGGCCCGGTACGACGCCCGGGCGCCCGGCTCCCGCGTCCGGGCCAGGGGCAGGCCCGCTTCGGCAAACAGCGCCGCGGGGTCGATCCCGTAGTCCTGTTCCAGGGTTTCCGCCAGGTGGCGGAAGGCGGTCGCGAGGGCTGTGGGTTCCAGCAGCATGGTCGCGGGCCATTGAATACACGCCGACCTGAAATGACAAGCCGGCGTCGCGGGCGGTCAGTCGTTAAGGTTGCGCCCGGACGGAGGCGGAATCCCCGGGCAAAAAAATGCCCGCCAGTTCCGGGGGGGAGCCGGAGTGGCGGGCTTCACGGGGGCTTCCCGGGCCGTCTCTGCCTTGTGGAGGGGGGTAAGGCAGGGGGGGTGACGAGCCGCGGGTTGCCCGGTGACTGGAACCTCCTGCCTTACAGCAGGAAGAGGGGCAGCGCTACAAGCGGAATCGCGACGGCAATGACGGCCAGCAGCAGGTCACCGAACTCGTACAGGAAGCCGGTGTCTTCAGTGTGCGTGGAAGCGTTCATTCGGTGTCTCCTCTAAACCCTGGTCCCCGTCATTGGGGGCCAATTCGATGGTTGAGAGGTTAGGCCGGTCCCGCCAGGGGATCCTTTCTGGGGGGTAACACTTTGTATCGTTGTGTATCTGGGGATTCCGGGGCGGCCCAGGTGCCTGGAAACGGCAATAGAAACAGAGTGTTGAGCAGGGCCCCCGGTGCCGTCGGAGTGTTACGGACGCCACCCCGACGGCCCCGGAGGCGACCCGAGCAGACCGCGAAAGATCACCGTGTCCTGGGCGTTTACGGCGCCGTTGCAGTTGAGGTCGGCCGCGTTGTACTTCGGGGCCGCGCTCGGTGCGCCCAGTTGCTGGCGAAACAGTGTGGTGTCCTGGGCGTTCGTGGCGTTGTTGTCGCTGAAGTCCCCGTCGCAGCGATTGCCGTACTCGTCGCCGTCGCTGTCACATTGCTCCGGGTTGGCCACCGTCGTGCAGTTGTCGATGCCGTCGATCACGCCATCGCCGTCCGTGTCTGCCGCGACCGGGCTGTCGAGCACCGCGAGCCACGCCTGCCTCTGCCCGCCGGGCGGCCCGAAGCCGAATCCGACGATCGTCAACCCGTCAGCCGAGACGGCGGTGGCACCGACCAGGGAGTCTCGCCAGCGGTCGAACCCGGTTGCCGCCTGGGTCGCCAGCACGTCCTCCAGGCGTTGCATGCCCTGCACTCCGGTCCAGACGAAGGCCTGGGAGCCGGCGCCGGTCTTGTGCACGGAATCGCTGGAGCCCACGACCACGCTGCCATCCGCCGACACGCCGGCGGCATAGCTCGCGTATTCGCCGCCCGGCAGGTAGCCAAGTCCGGTAGGCACGCCGTTCGTGTAGCGATAGGCCTCGACGTTGTCTTCCTCGTCGGCCCATGCGCCGACCACCACCGCGCCGCCGGCAGAGATGTCGTCGGGCCACGCGGCCACGACTCCGGCGGGAAAGCCACCGAGCGGCGCAATCACATTGGCCTCAACCAGGAACGCGCGGCCCGACAGGTCTTCGTCCATCTCCTGGCCGCCGATCACGTCGCCTTCCGGCGAGACCGCGGACCCATAGCTGTCTTCGAAGGTCGGATAGGCGCCCAGGTCTTCCCAGGCGTCGTTGCGGTACGCGGCCGCCGTTATGCCGTTTGGCGCGCAGCTCATCCCGACGAGGACCGCGCCGTCATCCGACAGAGCTTCCGCGGTGCTCAGCGGTGGCTGGATACAGTTCGTCAGCGAACCGAGTTCGGTAAGGACGTCATTGCTCCATAAGAAAGCCTGGGGACGATGAACCCCCCAGAACGTGCCGCTCGTTCCAGCCACGATCGCGCCGTCGGCAGAAACGGCGGTCGCGCGGCTCTCGTAGGGCGTGCGCCCGGGCAGGTCACCGAGCCCGGTCATGACGCCGTTTTCGTAGCGGAAGGCTTCCTCGCCGTTGGGGGAGCCGGCGTAACCAACGACCACCCGGCCGTCGGCGGAGACGGCCAGGGCCTCGCTGTAGGACGTGCCGCCCGAAAGGTCCCCGAGCCAGGTGAAGGTGGCGGCCTCTGCCTGGCCGATGCCTGCGGTGAACGCGACAACCAGTGCCGGCCAGCTTGTCGCGGGGGTCCCCATGCGGCGATCCTAGGGCAGGTTGCCCGGAGACTGCCAGCCGGGCGGGAACATAATCCGGCCGGGGCAGCTAGGCCCCAGCGCTGGGCCGCGCCGCGACCCTTTCGTACCAGCGCTTCAGCGCCGGCCGGTCCCGGGTGGGAACGATGTCGACCCACCCCGCGAAATCCACGGCCGCCAGCAGGCTGATGTCGGCGAAGGAGAACCCGCCGCCGGCCAGGTACTGGTTCTTCAGCAGCTGCTGCTCGACACGGTCGAAGAACTGCTCCGTGCGCTGGCCGCCGCGGCCGACGAGCGCCGGGATCTGGGGGTAGGGGACGGGCCCGGGCAGGACGTGGTCCCGGAAGCCCGGGGACAGGTTCCGCAGGACCTCGGCAATGGCAGACAGGCCGTCGTTCTCCACGATGTTGGCCCACATCAGGGTCAGTGCTTCCTGGCGTGGCGTGCCGCCGAAGAGCGCCGGCTCCGGGTGCAGGTGCTCCAGGTAGCGGCAGATGGCCACGCACTCGGTCAGGAACGTCCCGTCGTCCGTCTCCAGCACGGGGACGGTGCCGCCGGGATTGATCGCGAGGAATTCCGGCGACAGCTGCTCCCGGCGAAACAGGTTCACGTTGACCCGCGGGATGGCGAGCTGCTTCTCCGCCAGGACCATGCGGACGCGGCGCGGATTCGGCGCCCGGTCGAAGTCGAAGAGCCGCATCGCCTAGTCCCGGTGCTCCCGGATCTCCGCGAGCGCCTCCTTCAAT
>CAZTGY010000062.1:0-11073 GCA_964613445.1 uncultured Chromatiaceae bacterium
GAGTAGAGCGTGGTCGTCTTGCCGCTGCCCGTGGGCCCCGTCACAAGGATGACGCCCTCGGGGCGCGCCATCAGCATCTTGAGCAGCGTAAGCAGGTCGTCGGGAAGGCCAAGCTTGTCCAGGGGCACGATGCCTGCCCGCCGGTCGAGGATGCGGAGCACGATGTTCTCGCCGTGGATCGTGGGCTGGGTGGCGACACGGAAGTCCACGGTCCGCCCGCCGACCATCAGCGAGATCCGGCCATCCTGGGGCGCGCGCGTCTCCGTGATGTCCATGCCGGACATGACCTTGAGGCGCACGGCGATGGCCGCCCAGAACTTCTTGTGCACGGTGGAGACCTGCCGCAGCACGCCGTCGATCCGGTAGCGGACGCGGATGAAGCCGTCCTCCGGCTCCAGGTGGATGTCCGAGCTCCGGCGCTTGACCGCGTCAGCGAGCAGGGCGTCCACGAGGCGCACCATCGGCTGCGTGACGTCGTCGCCGACGTTCGCAGGCAGGGGCGCCGCCGACTCGGGCGAGTCGATCTCCTGCAGGATGCCCGCCAGTGAGAACTCCCTGTCGTAGAAGTGCTCGATGGCGCCCTGGATCTCGGCCTCGCTGGCGAGGAGGGTGCGCACCTCGATGTTGCCGCCGAGGAGCGCGGCGACCTGGTCGAGGGCGACGACGTCGAAGGTGTCGGACATCGCCACGGTGAGCGCCCGGGCGACCGGGTCGTAGGCGATCGGCAGCAGCCGGAAGCGGCGGGCCACGTCCTCGGGGAGGAGGGCCACGGCGTCGCTGTCAGGCACCACCTTCGACAGGTCGATGCTCTCGACCCGCAGCATCTCCGCGAGCACGTCGCGGACCACGGATTCGCTGACCAGCCCGAGGCGAACGAGGATCTTGCCGAGGCGCTCGTTCTTCTGCTTCTGCTCGGTGAGGGCGACGCGCAGCTGGTCGCGGTTGATCAGGCCCTTCTCGACCAGGAACTCACCCAGCTGCTTGCGCGGGGCGCGCCGCTCGCCCCGCGATGCCGCGGCGGGCGGGGCGTCGACCGGCTTGCGTGAGATCGGCGTGGCCATGGCGTCAGGGCGCGGCGGCGCGCAGGGTGGCGAGTCGCTCTGTGGCGGCGCCGGCGTTGAAGAGGGAGCTGGCGGTCGCTAGCTCGAGCGCCCGCTGGTAGTAGGCCGCAGCCGGCTTCGACTGCCCCAGCTGGTCGAGGCTCACGGCCAGGTTGTAGGCGTAGTCCGCGTTCGCCGGCTCGTTCCGCACGGCGTCGAAGAAGGCCATCTGCGCGTCGGTCCAGCGCGCCTGGGCCATGTACTGGAGGCCCAGCGCGAAGTGCAGGTTGGCCGCGCCGGGCTGCTCGCGCAGCAGGCTCTTCAGTGCGCTTTCGTCGAGGTTGCGGGAGCCGGTTGCGGGTAGCGTGCTCATGGCACTGATTGCCGCGGCATTCCTGGGCTCGGCCAGCAGGACGGCCTGGTACAGCTCCCGGGCCTCGTCCATGCGGTTGCCGCGCGCCGCCAGCGCGCCCAGGCCGAGCAGGGCGTCCACGTTGCCGGGATCGGCCCCGAGGACCTCGCGGTAGAGTGCTTCGGCGCGCGCAAAGTCGGCGGCCTGGAAGGCCGCGTAGGCCGCGCTCAAGGTCGGGAACAGGGGATTCGTGGTCGTGCCGCGCGTGATGCGTACCGGTTCGGCCGCCTGCGGGGCGGCGACGGGATCCTCGATGGCCGGGGCGTCGAACCAGTCGGCGTCGGCTGGTTCCGGTTCCGCCGTGCCCGGCCCGGGGCCGACAGCGGTGTCCGTGGCTGCCGGCGCCGGAGCGGGCCGCTCCACGAGGCCGGGGCCGGGATCCGGGGCGCTCGCGGCGCCGGGGGGCGGCGTGGTGAACAGCGAGTCGTCGCCGTCGGCCAGGCCGCTGGTCTCGTCCAGCAGCCAGGTGGCGAGGCCGGCGCCGACGACGATCACGGCCAGTCCGGTGCCCAGCAGGATTGCACTCCGGCGTGACCGCTGCTGCTGGTGACTGGCCAGCAGCACCCGCGTGGCCTCGTTCCCCGCCAGCCCCTGGCTTGCCGGGCCGGCGAACGCTGCGAAGGGATCGCTGGTGGCCGGCATGGGGGCCACGCCGTCGGCGGGATCGATGCCCGGGTCGCTG
Organism: uncultured Chromatiaceae bacterium; assembly: GCA_964613445.1. Lineage (GTDB taxonomy): Bacteria > Pseudomonadota > Gammaproteobacteria > Steroidobacterales > SHZI01. The sequence continues at coordinate 2,135 of CAZTGY010000062.1, forward strand.
GCGGGCTCCACCGGACCGTTGTCCACGGCCAGGCGCAGCTCGACCGTCGGCGCGGTGCCGTCGGCCGCCGTGTCGACGGCCGGGTCCGGCTCGGTCCGGCTGTCCTTCCTGTGCAGGATGTCGAGCAGGGAACTCACGGAACGGTTGCCTCGCCTGCGGCGGCCTGCGTGGCCGCCGGCAGCGGGATGGCGTTGCTCGCCAGGGCCTCCTGCCCGACGCCGGCGCTGCGGATCACCGTCGGGCGGAGGAACAGCACCAGTTCGCTCTTCTTCACCTCGTCGTTACGGAAGCTGAACAGGTCGCCGACCAGCGGGATCCGGGACAGGTAGGGGACGCCATCGGTCTTCCTGCTGCTGCGATCCTGCATCAGGCCGCCGATGACGACCGTCTGGCCGTCCGCCACCTCGAGCAGCGACTCGATCTCGCTGACGTGGAGCTGGGGCACCAGGTTGTCGAAGTCGGAGCCTTGCAGGCGCGGTGCGGGGTCCACGACGAAGTCGAGGATGCGCGTGAGGGTGGGCCGTACGTTGAGGCTGACGTTGCCGTTGTCGCTGATCTGGGGCGTAACGCTCATCACGACGCCGACGGGCCCCCTATAGATCACGCTCGTGAGGATCGTCCGCGGCGCAATGCCCGGCCCGGTGCTCTCGATGGTTTCCGAGGTCAGCGTGAAGTACACGAGCTCGTCCACCACCTTGAGCAGCGCCGTCTGGTTGTTCAGGGCCATGATTCGGGGCGTGGACAGCACCTTCGTATCCCCGAACTGGGACAGCAGCTTCACCGTCGCCGAGAAGCCGCTGCCGTCTGCCTTGAAGTTGTTGTAGGTGCCCGTGAAGACCGGCGCGGCGGCCAGGTTCCCGCCGATCAGGTCGCTGATCATCGACACGCCATCCTTGCCGAGGCCGCCGTTGGAGGACACGGAGGCCCAGTCCACGCCGGCCTGGTACTGGTCGTTGAGGTCGACCTCGACCACGGTGATCTCGATCAGCACCTGGCGCTTGGCGCCGGCGGAAAGCTGGTCCAGGTAGGCCTGGATCTGCTGGTGCTGGACGCTGGTCGCCTGGACGCTGACCATGCCCGACATCGGGTTGACCACCACCGGGTCGGCGCCCTCGGCCGCGCCTTCCGCGCCCTGGCTCCTGCCGGTGACCAGCTGGCGGAGGTTTGCGCCGAGCACCGTCCAGAAGGAGTTGTCCGAGAGGTTCTTGACGACCGTCTTCGAGCCGTTGCTCTCCGAGTTGCTCCCGCTGCCGGATTCCTCGTCCTCGCCGACGCTGCCGCCCGCGGTGGCGATCTGGGTCGCGACGGTGACTTCGCCCTCGGTCGAGCGGGCGAGATTCACGTAGTCGACCCGGTAGCTTTGCCAGAAGGGAGCGTCGGGGATGACCACGAGCGTGCCGTTTTCCAGCGAGTAGCGGATGCTCGCCTGGCGGCTGATGCGGTCGAGGATCTGGGGCAGCGTCTGGTCGATGGCATTGATGGTGACGTTGCCCTGCAGGTCGCCGGACACGTCGATGTTCACGCCCGCATCCCGGGCCAGCGCGAACAGCACGTCCTTGACGGGCACGTCCGTGACGACGACCGAGTAGGTCTCCTGGGGCGGCCGTGGCACTGGTGCCGGCGGGGCCGGCAGCTGGGTGACGGCGGGGGGCACCGCCCGGTGGCCGTCGATCGTCCTGAGGTGCTCCGGTGCCGGGTCGAACTGCTGGACGGTGCCGCAGCCGGCGGTGAAGGTGGCGACTCCCGATGCAATAACCAGGAGTGCGCGGCGACGCGCGACGTTCCGTCCCATGACCATAGCCCTCGAGCCCGTTAAGTTAAGGCCCGGCTAGGATCGGGGTTTTATCCCGGGTGGGACGTGCGGGGAATCACAGTCCTGCAAGGATGGCGACGCGGCCGCTGTGACGCAGTTCCGGCAGTTCCAGTAGGAGCGCCTTCAGGCGCGACTTCCGGCGAGAATCGGGTCCGCGAGTCGCGAGCGGGAGAGGTCGCGCCTGAAGGCGCTCCTACTGGCCGAAGCGATAGCTGATGCCGAGGCCCAGTGCCCAGAAGTCTGCGCCGTCCATGTCGTACCAGTTGCCTTCGACCCGGACGTCGAACTGCTCCGCGATGGCCATGTCCGCGCCCGCGCCGGCGGTGAAGCCCTCCGCGCTCCGCGAAGTGCCGGGGAGGCCGTCGATCTCCAGGTCCTGGTCGAAATTGAAGAAGCCCGCCTTCGCGAACATCTGGAAACTCTCGGGCGAGAACGGCAGGTAGCCCACCACGTCGAAGGCGATACCGTTGGCGCTCAGCGACGTGTTACCGCCCGGCTCGCCGGGCGTGCTGTCGTCCTCGAAGTCCCCCGTGTTGAGCCAGGAGACCTCGAAGGCCAGGATCCGGCCGAAGCGGTACTGGCCCCAGCCCCTGAAGCCCATGGAACTGTCGTCGATGGCCCCGCCGTCGAGCTGGTAGTCGCCGAACAGCGCGGCGCCCCCCACCCGGAAGCCCGGGTCGGCGGGGCCCGCGTGGGCAGGCAGGGCCACGCCGGCCACCATGGCGCCGGCGATGGCGGCGGAGGCCAGCAACGGCCTGAGGGACGTCGGAAAACTGCGCTGCATGAACCCGGGCTCCATCTACTTCGGCTGGTCGCAATCGGTGCGCGTCAGAACCACGCGACGGTTCTGGGCCCTGCCTTCGGCCGTGGCGTTGTCGGCAATGGGCTCGCTTTCGCCGGCGCCGGACGCTGCCAGGCGGCCCGCCGCAATGCCCCTGCCTTCCAGGTACGCGGCGACGGACTGGGCCCGCCGCTCGGACAATGCCTGGTTGTGCGCTTCGGGCCCGGTGCTGTCGGTATGGCCGACGACGGTGCCGGACACGAACTTGAGGCGCACCAGGTTCTCGGCCACTTCGTCGAGGACGGCCTTGCCTTCGTCAGTCAGTTCCGCCGAGTCCGTCCTGAACTGCACCTGGCGCGTGATGTCGCAGGTGCAGCCCTGCGGGCCAACCCGGTCGCCTTTCGGCGTTTCGGGGCACTGGTCCTTCGGGTCGATGACGCCATCGCCATCCGAATCGGCCGGCGGGGGCGGGGGCGGCGGAACGGCAGCGACGACGGGCGCCGCCACGGCGGCCACCGGCACGGCGGCCTTCGCCGGCCGGCCAAACAGGTACTCGAAGCCGAGGTTCAGGGACCAGAGGTCGCCGTCGTTGATGTCGTACCAGTCTGCCTCCGCGCGCACGGCGAATTGCTCGCTGACCGCAAAGCGCGACCCGGCGCCGAGCAGCAGGCCGGAGGGCGAGTTGCTGCCGACCACCGCGTCGTCGACGATCACTTCCTGGTCGAAGAAGTAGTAGCCGGCCTTGCCGTAGAGTTCGAGGTCCTCGGAGGCCAGGGGCGCGAAGGCCAGTCCCGAGACGCTGAAGCCGTCGATTTCCGCATTGGCATCGCCGCCCGGGTTGGGCGGGTCCAGGTCTTCCTCGAAATCACCGAAGTTGTGGTACGCGCCCTCGACGCCGAACAGCCGGTTGAAGCGATAGCCCGTGTAGAGCTTGAACCCCGTGGAGGTGTCGTCGAGGTTGTTGTCGTCGAACTGGTAGTCGGCAAAGACCGCGGAGATGCCTGCGTTCCAGAACGTCTCGTCTTCAGCCGCCAGGGCAGAGCCGGCGGCCAGTCCCAGGACGATCGCCGTCAAACACCGTTTCATCACGCAGGCTCCTCAACAGTAGAGTTCGGGAAAACAAACTTTCCAGGGAGGAGTGTGCACCGGTTGGCAGGCCGACGAACCCGGATGTCGGCGAGTTGTCCCCGCAATGGACAGCATTTTTCTTGTGGAGAAGCCGCGATCCGCCCCCTGGACCGAATCGCGAAGTTCCTTTGCCCCGGGCAGTATACGGCCGAGGGCCATAGCGTCAACTTGCAGCAGTGCTCCCGCCTGCAGCCCGGCGCAGCACGTCCGCCCAGCTGGATGGCGCGCCCGGCAATTCGACGGTCCGGGGCGTCTCCGTCCCGGCCGGGCGCTGGCGGTGGAGCAGCGCATCCCGCAGCAGGGCCTGCCACGTGCCGTTCGCTCGCAGGTGGTCACCGACGTCCCGGTGGATGCGCCGGTCGTCCAGGTCGGGCTCCCCGGGCCGTATCCCGGCGTGCGCCCGCCGGAACCAGGGCGAATAGAGGCGGCCATCCCGGACCATGTGCCAGGCCTCGAGCAGATGTCCGCCCGACCAGACCGGCGTCAGGGCGGGCAGGCCGGGTCCCAGCCACTCAGCGACGTCGGCTGCAGGCCACGATGGCGGTTCCAGCAGCACGAGGCCGGTGTCGGGCCCCAGGCGCCGGGCCAATCCGGATGCCACCGGCGCACTGGCCCCGACCGCGACCACCACGCTGGCCCGGGCCCCGGCCACCTCGGGCGCCAGGGCCTCTGCCAGTCGCGCGACGACGCCGTCCAGCGTGCCGCCCGGTTCCGTCGTCGCCGGCGGCGGATCACTGGCGCCGTGCCCGGGCAGGTCCGGGGTGAGCACCAGCGCATGATGGGCGAGGTCGCCGGCCAGGTCGCCGAGCGCCGCTGCCGAGCTGCCGGGCGGATGGAGCAGGAGCACCGTGAATCCCGCCGGCGACCGATCGCCGGCGGCCCGCGGCGGCTGCCGGAGCACCCGGATCTGCTGCCGGGGTGCGCCGAGATAAGCGCTGGGCCCCGGCGCCGGTCCGGCCCCGGGGGCTGGCGGGGCGTCGCCGGGATGGCTCTTCAGGTGCGCGAGGGCGCCGTCGAGGGCCGCGGCGGCATCCTTCGCAGGCTCCACGCGGACGCTGGCGGAGTGCTCGCGGATTCGCGGCAGGTGGCCTGCCAGCGGGTCGCGCGCCGCGGCGGTGACCAGCAGGGGCACCTGCATCGCGGGCAGTCGCCGCTCTGCCCGGTCGGCGAACGCGGCGCCGTAGGCCACGGGGTAGTGGTCCCCGGCGGCCAGGAATTCGAGGACGCCCAGCTGCAGGCGGTCAGCGGCTGGCATGTCGAAGTCCATGCGGGTGGCCGCTCGCCGGTCGTGCCAGGGGAAGAAGATGGCCTGCTCCCGGAACCGGGCCCAGAGCCAGGCCAGGTGACCACCGTCCCAGCGTGGCACGAGCGGCGGGAGATAGTCGCGGAGGATGACCTCGCGTTCGGCCCCGGTCAGGACCACGAGGCCGTTGGCGGCGACTGCCGCGACCCGGTCGGGCCGTGCCTCGGCGAGCGCCGTGCCGATGCTGGCGCCGGTGTGGTAGCCATAGATGCCAAAACGGCCGATGCCCAGCGCATCGACGAACTCCAGCGTCGCAGTGGCGAATTCCTCGATGGTCGCCGACGTCGCGGGCCGGCCTGCCCGCTGCAGCGGCTGGGAGTAGCCGTAACCCGGCGAGTCGGGCGCGATCAGCGTGAAGGCCTGGCCCCATGCCTCGATCAGCGGCTCCATCTCGCGGGAGGACTGGGGTGACTGGTGAAGCAGCAGCACCACCGGACCACGGCCGCCGCGCCGGTAATGCACCTGCCGGGTGCCGAAGGCGCCTTGCAGGGTGACGAAGCCACGGTGCAGGGTGGAGTATTCGGGGGAGATCGCCATGCCGTCCTCGCCGGGGTGCGGGTCGGCGCTATCATGCCCGCCCAGGCCTTCCCGCCGGTAGTGCCGGCACGACCCGAACAGGCGCAGCGCCATGCCAGGTGAACATCCGGTACAGCGGAACGCCGTGTCCGCGCCCTTCGATCCGGCCGCCCGCCTGTTCCTCGCCCAGGACCTCCGGCCGGCAGGCCTGGCGGCCGTGGGGCCTGGCGAACTCTCGCCGCTGCAGCGCGCGCTGCTGGTCATCGATGGCACCGTCACCAGCTTCCTGTCCGCCTGGGCGATGGAGCCTGTCAGCGTGACGCCCCTGGCCCAGCGTTCCATCGTGCTCGCCCGTGATGGCGCCGAGGCCGGCGGGCGGCGCCTCCCCGCCGACTGGCTGGAGGCGCCGGCCGGCACGCCCGCGCTGGAGCGCGCCGTAGTGCTGACCGGCGCCGACAGCGGGCGACTGTTTGCCTTTGCGGAGTCCGTGATCTGCACCGAGCGGTTGCCCGCCGCGCTCCGCGCCGGCCTGCAGTCCGGCGGCCAGAGCCTTGGTCAGTTGCTGCTGCTGCCCGGCTTCGAATCCCGGCGGGAGTGCCTGTGGTACGGTCGCGAGCACCCCGCGGCATTGCCGTCCGCGGTGGCTGCGCTGACGCCGCCGGACTTCCTGACCCGCACGTACCGGGTCAGCGCAGCGTCGCGGCCGCTGATGGTGATCACCGAGCGGTTTCCCTGGTCCCTGCGTGAGTAGGAGCGGCTTCAGCCGCGATCTCCCCGCCGGCCGCTGCCCGCGGGATGCACCACCGCCCTGATCACCGACGCCGGCCCCGACGACTTGGGGTAGATTGGCCCGACCGGAACCTGTTGAGCGGAATGCCCATGCGCGCACTGCAACGACGCCTGTCCAGGACCCTGCTGGTCCTCGTCCTGCCGGCCATGGCCGCCCTCGGGCAGGCCCGGGACGCGAGCTGGGCCCACTATGGCGGCGACGAGGGCGGCAGCCGCTTCTCGCCGTTGACCCAGATCAACAGGGACAACGTCGCACAGCTCGAGCTGGCCTGGCAGTTCCGGACCGGCGCGGTGCGGGACAACCCGGACCTCAGGAAGTACCTCGATTTCCAGAACACCCCGACGCTGCTGCCGGCCGCTGCCGGCGGCCACCTGGTCGTGTGCGACCCCTTCGGCAAGGTGTTCGCCCTGGAGCCCGCCACCGGCACGCCGCGCTGGACGATGGACCCGAAGATCGACAAGACGCCCTATGCCGGGCGCTTCAAGTGCCGGGGCGTCGAGTACTGGGCCGACGACACCGCAGCTCCCGACGCCCCCTGCGCGCACCGCCTGTTCCTGGCCACGGCCGACAAGCGCCTCATCGCGATGGACGCACGGGATGGCAAGCGCTGCGCGGGCTTCGGCGTGAATGGCGAGGTCAACGTGGGCACGCTGATCAAGGCCTCGTTCCCGGCCGACGGCGTCGAGCTCACCCAGCTGGCGTCGCCGCCCACCGCGATCAACGGTGTCGTCGCCGTCTCGGCGTTTGCCAACAAGTTCCGCAGCTCCAGCTCCATCAACGGCGCCATCCGCGGCTTCGACGCGCGCACGGGCGCGCTGCGCTGGGTCTTCGACCCGCTGGTGCGGGATGCGGCGACCGGCTTCGAGCCCACGCCGATGGAGGTTGGCGGCGGCAACAACTGGGTGCCCATGTCGGCCGACAGCGCGCGGGACCTGCTCTTCATCCCGACGGCGGCGCCGGCGCCCAACTACTGGGGCGCCCATCGCCCGGGTGACAATCGCTATGCGAATTCAATCGTCGCCCTGCGCGGCACGACGGGCGAGGTCGTGTGGCACTTCCAGACCCTGCACCACGACGTCTGGGACAGGGACGTGGGTTCGCCACCGATCCTGGTGGACATCCGCAAGGACGGCCAGACGATCCCGTCGGTGATCCAGCTGGTGAAGACCGGCATGGTCTTCGCCTTCAACCGGGAGACGGTCGAGCCTCTGTTCCCGATAGAGTAGCGGCCCGTGCCGACCGAATCCGACATCGTGGGCGAGAAGCTGTCGCCCACCCAGCCGTTCCCGACGAAGCCGCCCGTGCTCGTGCGCAACACGATCTCGCCGGACGACGCCTGGGGATTCACGTTCATGGACAAGAACGCCTGCCGGAAGAAGATCGAGTCCATGCGCCACGGTGGGCACTACGAGCCCATCACGACCAGGGGCACGATCATGTACCCCCAGATCGGCGGCGGCGCGAACTGGGGCGGCGGCGCCTTCGATCCCGCGCGCAACCTGCTCATCACGCCCGTCTCGCAGATTCCGTACTACGTGCAGTTCCTGCCCCGCGACCAGGTCGACCCGGAGTACGCCAAGCTGCCGGAGGCCGGCGGGCCGATGCAGAAGCCCGGCTACCTGGGCGACACGCCCTATGGCGTGAAGCAGGGACCCCTGATGTCGCCGTCCTTCACGCCCTGCACCAAGCCGCCCTGGAACATGCTGGTGGCCGTCGACATGGCCGCCGGCGAGATCAAGTGGAAGATCCCCTTCGGCAAGCTCGACAAGCTGATGCCGTTTCCGATTCCGCTGGACCTCGGCGGTCCCAGCGCGGGTGGCCCGATCATCACGGCGGGCGGCATCGCCTTCATCGGCGCCACGCCGGACAACCGCGTGCACGCCTACGACGTGGAGACTGGCGAGCTGCTGTGGGAGTACCGGGCGCCCACGTCCGCGATGTCCACGCCCATGACCTTCGAGGCCGATGGCCGGCAATTCGTCGTCTTTGCCGCTGGCGGCCACTCCTGGTACGACGCCAAGGGGATCGACGACTACGTGCTGGCCTTTGCCCTGCCGGCGGCCCGGAACGCCGGTGCCGCCACGAAGTAGCCGGCAAATTGTGAAGCAGGCCGCGAATCGGGGGCTGGCCGGACCCGACTGAGAACTGGCGCATGGTTGCCGCGGACGGGCCGCGGCTAACCTCCGCGTTATGTTTGGCGGAACCCTGACCTCGATTCTCTATGCCGCCGCCGCGGCAGTCGCCGGCTTTGCCGCGGGCGCGATGCTCTCGCGGATTCTCGGCAGCTTCGCCAATCGCCCCATGGGCAAGCGGGCCGACGACCTCCACCACCGGATCCGTGGCCTCGAGGCCGACCTGCGGGTTGCGCAGCGCACGGCGGACCAGTCCCGGACCGAGCGCGAGGCCCTGACGGCCGAGATGGCCCGCACGGCTGCCGAGCTGGTCGCCCTGCGCGACAAGCTGGCCGGCAACGACGAGCTTGTCCGCAAGCTCAAGGCCGAGATCCAGTTCGAGTGCGGCAAGACAGCCCGCCTGCGCCAGGAGCTCGCTGACCGGGCCGAGGAGATGGTCCGTACCCACGTGCAGCTGCGGGACGTCCAGAACGAGC
>CAZTGY010000063.1:0-10998 GCA_964613445.1 uncultured Chromatiaceae bacterium
GCGGCTTCAGCCGCGACCTTGCCTTCCAGCGTCTGGACCTCCGGTTCAGCCGATCGGGTCGCGGCTGAAGCCGCTCCTACGGGCGGGGTAGGTGGCGCCTGTTCCTCGTTGAGGCTGCAGGCCGCCAGCATGAGGGACAACAGGGCGAGGCGCAGGAAGTGTGGGTTGTTCACGGCGTTCGACTCCGCCACCCGACGGGGCGGCCACTGAGTCTGTAAACGCCGGAACCCCGGGAACGGGGTTAAGCGTTGGCGATCCGGAGGCTGGAGGCCAGCCGCTGGTGCAGCGGGCTGGTGCGGGGGATGTGCGCGAGCAGGAACTCCATCTGGTCGGCCAAGACCCGGCGGCCCTTCAGGTAGATGTACTCGGCGTAGGTCGGCGTGAACGGCACGGCGACCAGCTGCATCCCGGCCTGCTCGGGCGTGTGCCCGCCCTTGTGGTTGTTGCACCGCCGGCAGGCGGTGACCACGTTGTTCCAGGTGTCGCCGCCGCCCTTCGACAGGGGCCGCACGTGATCCCGGGTGAGGTCCCGCACCGGGAACTGGTGCGCGCAATACAGGCAGACGTTGGAATCGCGCCGGAACAGCGTCTTGTTGTTCAGCGGTGGCACGTAGGAGTCCATCAGCTCGGCGACATCGGGCGAGCGGCCCACCGTGGCCACGATGGAATTCACTTCGATGCAGCTCTGCCGGTGGCTGCGGGCGTTCATGCCGCCGTGGACGCGGAACAGCGGGGAGCCGCAGCTGTAGGCGACCTGGCCCAGGTAGTAGAGCCGGACGGCGTCCCGGTAGTCGATCCACTCGAGCGGCATGCCAGCCGCATCCGTCCGCAGGACCTGCTGCGAGAAATCGCTGACGTCTTCGTGGAGGTACAACATGTCTGGGTCGGCCCCGCCGCGCCCGTATATTGCGGGTTCGGGATCAAAAATCAAATTTGCCAGGTCACGGTTGGGCGCCGGGACGCGCCGGAAACATTCGGGTTCCGGTGGACCAGGGCCCGCTCCACGGGGGCTGCTCGACCGCGTCCCGATTCCGCATACTGCCGCCATCTCCAGCGTCTCCCGAAAGTACCAGGGCTCGCCAAAATGGGGGTTGACAAAGCGCGCAAATCGGGTCCGGAAGGGGCCGCTGCGGCTGCACTTATGCACATTTCCCCCGGACAGGGACCAGTTAGCGACTGCATTGCGGTGGGCACCTGAGCACAAGCCCGTAAGATCATGAAAAGATTAACTAATACCCATCGGTCAAAAAATGCCCAGGTTGTCATAATGGTTGACGAGCATGGCCGCGGGGGCCGTTTGACCCATCTCATGCACAGACTTATCCACAGGTTCTGTGGACAACTGCCCTGGACGGCCCCGTGACGCCGCCGGCGATCCTGGCCGTGGCCATCCCGGCACCGCTGATGGGGCTGTTCGACTACCTGGCCCCGGCGAACGGCGCTCTGCCCGTGCGCCCGGGAGTCCGGGTGCGGGTGCCCTTTGGCCGCGGCACCCGGGTGGGCCTGGTGATGGAACTCAAGGCAGGCAGCGACCTGCCCGCGTCGCGGCTGAAGCGCGTCGAGGCCGTGCTCGATCGGGAGCCCCTGCTCCCCGATGACCTGCAGCGCCTCCTCGCCTGGGCCTCCGCCTATTACCAGCACCCGCCGGGCGAGGTGTTTGCGACGGCGATACCACTGGGCCTGCGTGCAGGGCGCGGCATGGCGGAAGGGGAACCGGCCTTTGCGCTCACCGGCGCGGGACGCGAGGCCGACGGAACGCTGCTGAAGCGGGCGCCGGCCCAGTGGCGCGCCTTCCAGCTGCTGCTGGCCGCCATGGAGCCGGTCCCGGCCAGCCGGCTGGAAGCCCTGGGCCCGACCTGGCGCCGCGCGATCAACGCGCTCGTGGCGCGGGGCTGGGTGGCCGGAACCCGTCTCGCCGGGAACCTGGAGCCCGTCAAGGCCGCGGCGGACAGTCCACCCGCGCTGAACCCGGACCAGTCGCGGGCCGTGGCTGCCATCACGGCGACCACCGGCTTCCGCTGCTTCCTGCTCGACGGCGTCACCGGCAGCGGCAAGACCGAGGTGTACCTGCGCTGCATCCGGGAGCGGCTGGACGCCGGCCAGCAATGCCTGGTGCTGGTGCCGGAGATCGGCCTGACCCCGCAACTGCTGGACCGCTTCCGCCGCCGGTTCCCGGTTCCGATGGCGGTGCTGCACTCCGGGCTGGCCGAGGGCGAGCGGCTGCGGGCCTGGACGGCGACGCGGGACGGCACGGCGCGGATCGTGATCGGCACCCGGTCGGCGATCTTCACGCCCCTGCTCCGGCCGGGGCTGATCATCGTCGACGAGGAGCACGACGCCAGCTACAAGCAGCAGGACGGCTTTCGTTACTCGGCCCGGGACCTGGCGGTGTGGCGGGCGCGGCAGCTCGGCGTGCCGCTGGTGCTCGGCTCCGCCACGCCGGCGCTCGAGTCGGTGGAGAACGCCCGCAGCGGCCGCTACGAGCGGCTGGTGCTGGCGGAGCGGGCCGGCGCCGCGGGCCAGCCCACCGTCCATCTCATCGACGTGCGCACCCACCAGCCCCGGGATGGCCTGACCCAGCCGCTGCTGGCGGCGATCCGCCGGCATCTCGAGGACGACGGGCAGGCACTGGTCTTCCTGAACCGGCGAGGCTACGCGCCGACGCTGGTCTGCGTGGGCTGCGGCACCGTGGTCGGCTGCGACCGGTGCGACGCCCGGATGGTGCTCCACCAGCAGCGGGGCCGGGTGACCTGCCATCACTGCGGCAGCGACCGGCCGGCGCCGGTCACCTGCCCCCGGTGCCAGGCCGAGCTGCGGGCCGTCGGCCAGGGCACCGAGCGGCTCGAGCAGGCGCTGGCCCGGGAGTTTCCCGACCACCCGCTCGAGCGCATCGACCGGGACACGACCCGGCGGCGGGGCGAGATCGAGCGCCGGCTCGACCGGGTGCGCAGCGGGGAGGCGCGCCTGCTCCTCGGCACCCAGATGCTCACCAAGGGGCACGACTTCCCCGGCGTCACGCTGGTCGGCATCGTCGACGTGGACCAGGGGCTGTTCGGTACCGACTTCCGCAGTGCCGAGCGCCTGGCCCAGACCTTCGTCCAGGTGGCGGGCCGGGCCGGCCGCGCCGACCGGCCGGGCGAGGTGTACCTGCAGACGCTCTTCCCGGATCACCCGCTGCTCCGGGTCCTCCTGTCCCGGGGCTACGGCGCCTTCGCGGACCTCGCGCTCACCGAGCGGCAGCAGGCGGGCTGGCCGCCCTGGTCGTAGCTCGCCCTGGTCCGGGCCGAGGCGACGGAGCGCCCGCCGGTGTTCGCCTTCCTGGAGGAGGCCGCGGGAATCGCCCGCGGCATCGCCCGGGCCGTCGCGACCGGCGCGCTGAAGGTCCTCGGCCCCGCGTCGGCGCCGATGGAGCGCCGGGCCGGTCGCTTCCGCGGCCAGCTGCTCCTGCAGGCGGCCGCGCGGCGCGACCTGCAGCGCTTCCTGCCGGACTTTCGCGCCGCCATCGCGGCCTTGCCTGCCCAGCGGCGCGTGCGCTGGAGCCTCGACGTGGATCCGTCGGAATTGTTCTAGAATCCCGCGCGTTCCCCCGGGTCCGCGGCGCATCAGGATGCAAATCACCTCCCACATCGCGCAGGTCGTGCGCAAGGCGCTCGACTGGCCGGTCGAACGGGCATCCCAGGTGGAGGACGCGCTCACCGCACCCCCGAATGCCGCCCTGGGCGACGTCGCCTTTCCCTGCTTCCAGCTGGCGAAGGAGCGGCGCGCGGCCCCGAACCTGATCGCGAAGGAACTGGCGGGGAAGATCGCGCCGGACCCGATCATCGCGAGCGCCCGGGCGGAGGGCCCCTACCTCAACCTGTTCCTGAACCGGGCCAACGCCACGGAGCAGGTGCTGGGCGAGATCCGCGACAGCCCGGCCACCTTCGGCCGCCGGGACCTGGGCGCCGGGCGCACGCTGGTGCTCGACTTCTCGGCACCCAACATCGCCAAGCCCTTCCACTTCGGCCACCTGCGCTCCACCAACCTGGGCGCCGACCTGGCCCGGATCTTCGCGTTCCAGGGCTGGAGGGTGATCCGGAAGAACTACATCGGTGACTGGGGCACCCAGTTCGGCTTCGTCATCTGGGCCTGGCAGCAGTGGGGCGACGAGGCCGCACTGGAGGCGCGGGCCATCGACTACCTGGTCGAGCTGTACGTGAAGGCCTACCGGCAGAGCGAGCAGGACCCGGAAGTCCGGGAGCAGGCCCGGGCGCTCTTCCTGCGCCTCGAGAAGGGCGACCCGGAGATCGTCGCCCTGTGGGCACGCTTCCGCGCCCTGTCCCTCGACGGCTTCCACCGGACCTACGACCGCCTCGGCATCGCCTTCGACTCCTGGGACGGCGAATCCTCCCTGAACGACAAGGTGCAGCCCGTCATCGCCCGCTTCCTGAAGGCCGGCGTGGCGCGCGAGTCGGAGGGCGCCATCGTGGTGGACGTGTCCGACGCGCTCGGCCGCGAGATCGCGCCCTGCATGCTGCAGAAGTCCGACGGCGCCTCGACCTACGCGGCCCGGGACTGCGCCGAAGCCATCGACCGGTGGGAGAAGTACCGGTTCGGCGCGAACGTCTACGTGGTCTCCCGCCAGGAGGACCACTTTGCCCAGGTCTTCGCGGCCCTGGGCAAGCTGGCGGTGGCAGAGCAGTGGCCGGAGAACTGGCCGGCACGCTGCGAGAACGTGAGCTTCGGCTTCGTGCGCGGCATGTCCACCCGCAAGGGCGAGGCGGTGTGGCTCGAGGCCGTGCTGGACGAGGCCCGGGACCGGGCCGCCCGCTACCGGGGGGAGCGCGCCGCGGCCAACGCGCGGGCCCATGCCGAGCTGCCCGCCGCGGAGCTGGCGGCGATCAGCGAGTCGGTGGGCCAGGCGGCGCTGCTGTACTTCGACGTTTCTTCCCGGCGCCTGACCGACGTGACCTTCGACTGGGACACGGTGCTGCAGTTCGAGGGCAACACCGGCCCCTACCTGCAGTACACCCACGCGCGGATGAGCGGCATCTTCCGCAAGGCCGCCGAGGCCGGCCTGGCCACGCGGGACGAGCCGGGCGACGTCAAGCTGCTGGTGGCCGACGAGGAGTGGGCGCTGGTGCAGAAGCTGCGCGGCTTCAGCCAGGCCGTCCGGCGGGCCGCGGATCAGCGCGAGCCCTTCGAGGTGGCGCATTACCTGCACGAGCTGGCGAGCGTGTTCAACGCCTTCTACAACCGGCACGTGGTGCTGGACGAGGCCGACCCCGCCCGGAGCCGGGCCCGGCTGCAGCTCGTGGGCAGCACCCGCGCGGTGCTGGCGAGCGGCCTCACCCTGCTCGGGATCCGCCCGCTGGAGTACATGTAATGGCGAAGGCCGCGACCGCGGCGAAGCGCCGGCGCGCCCGGCGCCGCCGCTCGACCGGCCTGCCCCGGGGCTTCACGATGGGGATCGTGCTGCTCCTCTGCACGGGCCTGGTGGCCTGGTATTTCCGGGACGCGCTGGACACGGGCTTCGGGGCAGGCACCGGCGCGGAATCCGCGCAGAAGAAGGAACCCGCCGCGAAGAAAGAGAAGCCGGGCGCCGGCACGTCCGCCGCGGAGCCCCCCCCGGCCGAGGCGACCGACCGCTTCGAGTTCTACGACATGCTGCCGGATGCGGAAGTGGAAGTAACCGAGCAGCCGAAGGCCACGGGCACCGCCGGCCCGCCGCCCGTGTCGGTGCCGGGCACCTACGTGGTGCAGGCGGGCGCGTTCCCGAATTTCGCGGAGGCGGACAAGGTGAAGGCCCGGCTGGCCCTGCTGGGCGTCGTGTCCGAGATCCAGGCCGCGGACGCCAACGGCACGACGTTCCACCGGGTGCGCATCGGCCCCATCGACGACCTGAACGAGCTGAACCGGCTGCGGGCCCGGCTGCGCCAGAATGGCATCGAGTACCTGGTCATCCCCGTCGGTGACTAGGCTCGCGCTGGCGTCGCTGCCGACGGCGCTCGAGCCGGCACGGCGGCTGGGCGCAGCCATCGGCGCGCCGGACCTGCTGACCAAGCGGGACGACCTGGCGGGCGCCACCTACGGCGGCAACAAGGTGCGGAAGCTCGAGTACCTGCTGGGCGATGCCATCGCCCGCGGCTGCGACGCCGTGGTCACCTTCGGCGCCGCCGGGTCGAATCACGCGCTGGCGACCGCGGTGTACGCGAAGCAGGCGGGCCTCGACTGCTACGCGGTGCTCACGGACGAGATCCCGACGCCGTGGGTGCCGAACACGCTGCGCTGGCACTGCCTGCTCGGCACGCACGTGATCGCCGCCGCGGGCTACCTGGAGACCCGGGCGGAGGCAGCGCGCCTCAAGGCCGCGCATGCCACCGGCCCGGACAAGCTCTACGAAATTCCCTGGGGCGGCTCCTCGCCGCTGGGCTCCCTGGGCTTCGTGGACGCAGGCGCCGAGCTGGCAGCGCAGCTGGCCGCCACCGGCGTGAGTGGCCCCGTCCGCGTGTACCTGCCCTGCGGCACCATGGGCAGCGTCGCGGGACTGCTGATCGGGCTCCGCCAGGCCGGTGTGCAGGCCACGGTGGTGAGCGTGAAGGTGGTGCCCCAGAACGTGGTGGACGCCGCAGCGGTCCTGGCGCTCGCTGCAGCGATCCGGCAGCTGCTGCCGGCAGGCACCGCGCCCGCCATGGACGATCTCGCCGCCCACCTGGAGTTCCGCACGGAGTTCGCTGGCGAGGGCTACGCCGTGCCAACGCCGGAATGCGTGGAGGCGGTGGCGCTGGCCCGCGACCTGGAACACTGGAAGATCGACACCACCTATTCCGGCAAGGCCCTGGCCTGCCTCGTGGCCGACGCCCGGAGCGGGCGCCTCGCCGGCCATACGCCGGTGTTCTGGCAGACGTGGAATTCGCGGGCTTATCCGGCGGGACTGGAGAGTGTGGAAGTCTCGCGGCTGCCCCCGGCGTTTGAGAAATTCTTCCGGCGCTGACGGGGAATATTCCGGGAGCGACTCCGCAGGTAGATCCTGCGCTGCCAGAATCCCGGGCGTCGGCGTTGATGGACGACCGCCACGACGAGAAACCCGTGGGACTCGCGCGCGTAGAGAATGGCATAGGGGAAACGTCTGAGCAGTCGGCGCCGGACCCCAGGCCTCAGTTCCTGGCCAGCCATCGGAGCACTCGCGACGACTTCGCACAAGCGCAGGGCTTCGCGGGCGAGGGCCTGGCCCAGGTCTGGAAAGATGCTGTCGTAGTAGTCCACCGCCGCCGCGAGTTCGTCGCGCGCTTCCGGAAGGAAGCGGTAGGCGGTCATCAGGCGCGCTTGAGAATCTTGCCAAAAACCTCATCGCCCGGAATGGACTCAGTCTCGCCGCGCCGGTGTGCGGCCAGGCGCCGTTCCGCCTCATCAAGCCAGAGCTGTTCGGCGTCCTGGTCCTCGCCGGCGTCCAGGCCGGCGATCAGGCGCCTGATGAGGCGGGCCCGGTCCTGTGGCGACAGCTTTCCGGCTTCAGCTTCGAGCGCAAGAATGTCCTTGTCCATGAGAAGGAATCTACGCCGCTGGCGAAGCCCGGGTCAATGACGCAAATCCCCCGCTAATCGCCTGATTTGCAGGTTAACCAACCTGACCGAGAGGTCACTTGTTCGCCATTTCTATGACGATCGATGCCATACCACCAAAGAACCAGACGAGAAGAATGGCATTGCCCAGCCAGCGCTTGATCGGGCGCTGCATGAACTCATACTCGATAGCGAAGTGTCTCTTGTCGGTCGCGAACGCCCAGTAGTGAGCCACCAGAAGTATCGGCATCGTGAGTGCCATCTGCGCATCGGTAAGGCTGCGCACCAAATCTCGATCGATCCGGCCCAGCTCGCCTAATGCGGGCCCCGAAGCTTGCGAGGCGGAAGTAGTGGACATGTGGCCCGTCAGAAACAACTGCGACCCATCCGTGTCCGCCGTCCAGTCCGGTTCGCGCCGCTTGCCGAAGGCGTCGTAGCCCTGTTCGGCGAGGCGGAAAAACAGCAGGCCGCGGCGCTACTCCAGGCGCGCGCCCTGTGCGCGCCTCATCTGGTGGACTACGAGATTACGAACGTCGCCCTGAAGAAACTGCGTCGCGAGCGGCTGGCCGAGAGCGCGGTGCTCGCCTGCCTCGAGGCCTATGCGTCGCTCGACCTGGAGCGGCACCTGTCGGGCCGGGCGGATGCCCCCGCCTGAATAGCTACAGCACGCGCCACCACGGTACCGCCAGCACATCCGGCGCCAGCCACTCCAGCTTGCTGCCCGTGTGCAGAAGTAGGCCCTTTCGCGCCTTGCGGCCGTACTCCGTCCGGAACGAGCGCAGGCTGGCGGTATCGGCCAGGCGCGGGTTCGCCGTCGTCTTCACCTCGATCGGCAGGTACTGACCGCCCGACTCGACGACGAAGTCGACCTCCTCGCCAGTCGCCGTTCGCCAGTAGGTCAACTCGGCACGGTCCAGCCGTGAATCCCGCCACGCCAGCAAATCGCAGAGCACCAGATTCTCGAACGCTGCGCCGCCGGGCTCCGGTGCGCCCCCCAGGTAGAGTGCGACGCCAGTGTCACCCCAGTACAGCTTCGGCGCCTTGATCAGGCGCTTCGTGCGATTCACCGCGAAGGCCGGCAGCCGCACCAGCAGATAGGACGTCTCCAGCAGGTTCAGCCACCGATGCACCGTTGGCTGGGGCAGCGCCACATCGCGACCGAGCTCCGTCTGGTTCAGCAGTTGACCGCAGCGCAGGCACGCCGCCTGCATCAGGCGCCGGAAGTCGGGTAGCGCCGCAATCGACGACAGCGCCTGCAGGTCCCGCTCGAGGTAGGTGCGCACATAGCCGTCGAACCACACGGCCCGATCGGCCGCACGCTGAAGCTCCAGAGCCGGCGTCGGAAACCCGCCGTGCCGGGCGACCTCTGTCCAGTCGGCGGGTTCGTCCGGCTGGGCAGCCAACAGATCCAGCCAGTCCTCGTCAGGGGTGCGCAACAGATCTTCCCACCAGCCTGCCCGGCCCTGCCCGAGCTGCTCACGCCGTGTCATCGGCCACAACGTCAGATAACTGGCCCGGCCAGCCAGCGACTCGGACACCTGCCGCATCAGGAGGAGATTTGCCGACCCGGTAAGGAGAAACTGCCCCGGGCGCTTCTGGCGATCGATGGCGCGCTTGATCGCGCGCAGCAACTCCGGTTCCCGCTGGATCTCGTCCACCGTGACTGGTGGCGCGCCCCCCAGCAGAGCCGCAGGGTCGCGACGGGCCAGGTCCACGACGTCGAGATCGTCCAGCGTCAGGTAGCGGCGACCACCGGGTGCCAGCAACCGGGCCAGAGTGCTCTTGCCGGTCTGCCGGGCGCCGGTTACCACCACCGCCGGCATGACCTGCAGGCGGTCGGCCAGCGTGGAGGCTACGGCTCGTGGCAGGACATGGCTATTCACGCCATGGATGATAATCATCCATGGCGTGAATAGCTATCCGAAAGCGGCGGATCTCGTCGAAGTCGCCTCAGCCCTGGCCCTTGGCCAGCCCCTGTCCGGCGACGACGGCCTCCCGCGGCGGCACCAGCGGCACGCTGTCCAGCACCCACCCCGTCTGCTCCCGGCGGGCGGGGCTCGGGATGGCATAGGCTACGCGGCCGCGGCGGCGGTTGACCTCGTCCGTGTCGATGCGCCAGCCCCGGTCCTCCCAGGCCTTCACCTTGTCGCGGTAGCCGGCGACGGTGATGTCGGCCGGCGTGAAGAATTCCTTGGTGCGGGTGGGCGGCGTGATGACGGGCCGGACATCCAGCAGCACATCGCGGTCCTGGAAGGCGACCACCTGGTTCCGGCCCATCATGCGGGCGTCCTCGGCTTCGTCCACCAGGAAGTTCCGCAGGTTCACCAGGAACAGGCTGGTCCGGCCCTCGTCGACCGGCGCCTCGAACAGGTACTGGTGGATGCTCATCTTGTCGGTGGGGTGGATCAGGGTCCAGACCTGGGCCACGCCGTGGTGGCCGGTGCCGCCACGGATGATGGCGTCGACCGTGCGGCCCGATGCCTCGCGCATCTTGGCGTCCGCCAGCGGTGGCGCGCGGCGGCTGCTGAAATGCCCGCTGTCCCATTCCGTGTCGACGATCTCGTAATCCTCGACGGCGATGCGGATGTCGTCGCGATTGCCTGAGTAGCCGTGGGTCGGGTGGACGAACTCGTTGTGGGCACCGTCGAGGCCGTTCTCGATGGACCGCTTGTAGTCGATGTCCCACTCGAAGTGCTGGATCGTCGCGCGCCAGCCTGGGTCCGGCTGGTCGCCCCGGTACTCGGGAATATCCATGATCGGGCAGCGCTGGTCCTCCGGCAGGTCGCCGAGGAAGGTGAAAACGAGGCCGTACTTCTCCGTCACCGGATAGGCATCGACGCGGGCCCGGCCGGGAATGCGCGCCTGCTTGCCGAGGGAAGGGATGGCGGTGCACCGGCCGTCGCCGGCGAAGCGCCAGCCGTGATACGGGCACTGGACTTCACCATTCAGTACCTTGCCATCGGCCAGCGACCCGCCCCGGTGGACACAGGTGTTGGACAGGCAATGCGCCTGCCCCGTCCCGTCCCGCCAGAGCACGAAGTCCTGGCCGAGCATGCGCCGGCGCACGGGGCTGCCGGTGATGTCCGTGCTGCGGCCGGCGGGATACCAGAAGTTGATGTACATGGCTGGAGTATAGGCCGAACAAAGCCCCATGGAGGAAGCCCCCGGAACCGATTTTCTCACGACTCCGGGCCTGTCTTAGACTGCCTGCTGGATGCAGCCAACGCCCGGGCATCGGCCAGAAAATGTTAAGCCTCATCGCAAAAGCGCTCGCCTGGCTCGCCCGCCAGCTGGGCCTGCTCCTCATCATCGTCGCCATCCTGGTGGCCGGCGCCTGGCTCAGGTCCGAACGCGACAGCCTTGCCGGCGAGAAGCAGGCCATCGCCGACCAGGAAGCGCTGCTCGCCAGCTGGAAAGCCGAGCTCAGGCAGCTCGAGGCCCGGAGCAGGGCGGCGGA
>CAZTGY010000064.1:0-10965 GCA_964613445.1 uncultured Chromatiaceae bacterium
GCGCCGCTGCCGTAGATGTTGACGATGTCCATCAGGTCCGCCCCGGCGATGAAGGCGGGCTTGCCGGAGGTGATGATGGCTGCCTTGATGCCAGCGTCGCCCGTGATCCGGTCCACGGCGGCGGCCAGCTCGGCGGTGAGCGCCGGGGTGATGACGTTCATCGACCGGCCGGGCAGGTCGATGGTGAGGGTGGCGATGCCGTCGGCGTCGACGGCGATGTTGATGGCCTGGTCCGCGCCTTCGGTCATGGTCACACCCGCTCGATGATCGTGGCGGTGCCCATGCCGGCACCGATGCAGAGATTGATCAGCGCCGTGCTCTTCTTCCGGCGCTCCAGCTCATCCAGGACGGTGCCGAGGATCATGGCGCCCGTGGCGCCCAGCGGATGCCCCATGGCGATCGCCCCGCCGTTCACGTTGATGCGGTCGTGGGGAATGTCGAGCTGCTGCATGAAGCGCAGCACGACCGAGGCGAAGGCCTCGTTCAGCTCGAAGAGGTCGATGTCCCGGGCCTGCATGCCACAACGCTTCAGGACCTTCTCCGCCGACGGTCCCGGCCCGGTGAGCATGATGGTGGGCTCGGTGCCGATGGAGGCGAAGCCGACGATGCGCGCCCGGGCCTTCAGGCCCAGCGCCTTCCCCATCTCGCGGGTGCCCACCAGCACGGCGGCGGCGCCATCCACGATGCCCGAGGAGTTGCCGCCGGTGTGCACGTGATTGATGCGCTCCACCTCGGGGTAGCGCTGCAGGGCCACGGAGTCGAAGCCGAATTGCTCGCCCAGCGCGGTAAAAGCGGGCTTGAGTTCGGCGAGGCCGGCCGCGGTGGTGTCCGGCCGCATGTGTTCGTCGTGCTCCAGCAGGGTGGTGCCGAGCGCGTCCCGGATCGGCAGCACGGAATTGCGGAACCAGCCGGACGTCCAGGCGTGGGCCGCGCGCTTCTGGCTCTCGGCGGCATAGGCATCGCAATCCTCGCGGCTGATGCCGTACTTGGTGGCGATGAGGTCGGCGCCGATGCCCTGCGGCGCGAAGTACGTCTTGTAGGCCACCTGGGGATCGCTGGCCATGGCGCCGCCGTCCGAGCCCATGGGCACACGGGACATGGACTCGACGCCGCCGCCGATGCAGAGATCCGACTGGCCGGACATGACCTGCGCGGCAGCGGTGTTCACCGCCTCCAGGCCAGACGCGCAGAAGCGGTTCAGCTGCTTGCCGGGCACCGTCTGGGCGTAATCCGCGTTGAGCACGGCGACGCGCGCGATGTCGGCGCCCTGCTCGCCCACGGGCGCCACGCAGCCCATGATCACGTCGTCGAGCCGGCTCGTGTCCAGCTGGCTCCTGTCACGCAGCGCCTTCAGCACCTGGGTCAGGAGCTCGATGGGCGTGACCTCGTGCAGCGAGCCGCTGGGTTTGCCGCGGCCACGGGGCGTGCGGACGTGATCGAAGATGAAGGCATCAGCCACTGGAAGTCCCCTGTCATTCTGGTTATTCGGGGTCATTGCCCGGCGTCTGGCCCCGATTTCCGGGGCCAGCCCAAGCCTACGCCGCGGGACCGGGTCGGGGGAAGGCCGGGGACCGGCTCAGACGGCGCCCAGGTACCACTCGTAGTCGAGCCCGGGCACTTCCGCGTGGTAGGCCTCCGCCTCGTAATGGCGCGCCGCGCTGTAAACGCGGCAGAACTCGGCGCCCAGGTAGTCCGGCCAGAGCGAACTGGCGTCGAATGCGGCGAGGGCCGATTCCCAGCGGGGCGAAGGCCCGGTTGGCATTCCCACCGGCTCCCCCTCGCGGACCATGGGTGGCGGCTCGATGCGTCCCGTGATGCCCGCATGGGCGGCCGCCAGGATCGCGGCCATCGCCAGGTACGGATTGCAGTCGGCGCCGGCCACCCGGTGCTCGAGGCGGACGTTGGCGTCATCGGAGGTGGGTATGCGCAGCGCGACCTGGCGGTGATTGGGCCCCCAGTTCGGCGCGATGGGCACGAAGAAGCCGGGACGGAAGCGCCGGTAGGAATTGGCGTTGGGCGCGAAGATCGCGAGGGACTCGGGCAGCTTCGCGAGCATTCCGCCGACGGCGTGGCGCAGCGTGTCGGGGTAGCCGTCCGGCGTCGACGCGGAAGGAGCCGGCCCGAAGACGTTGCGGCCCGACCGGTCCAGCAGGCTGAAATGCACGTGCATGCCGGAGCCATCCAGGTCCCTGAAGGGCTTCGCCATGAACGTCGCCGCGAGGCCCTGCTGGCGGGCGATGCCGCGCACGAGGCGCCGGAGCAGGATCGCATGGTCGCAGGCGGCCAGCGCGTCATTCACGTGGTGCAGGTTCACCTCGAACTGGCCGGCGCCGTACTCGGACACGATGGCGCCCGCCGGCACGCCCTGCGCCGCGGCCGCCGACTCCACCTGAGCGAAGAACTCGTCCAGGTCGTGGAGGTCCTCGAGGCTGTAGGCCCGCGGTCCGACCGGGCGGCGCTCGCTGCCGGGCACGCGGCCCGTCCGCGGCCGCGGAATCTCGCCACTGATGTCGTCGAGCAGGTAGAACTCGTACTCGACTGCCACCACCGGCGTGAGGCCGAGATCCGCGAAGCGGGCCAGGACCCGGGACAGCACGTGGCGGGCATCGGCGAAATAGGGACGCCCGTCCCGCTCGTACATGGAGATCAGGCACTGGCCGAGCGGCGTCTTCGACCAGGGCACGGGGACCAGCGAGCCCGCGACCGGCAGGCACACATAGTCCGGGTCGCCGTCGTCGCTGCCATGGACCAGGCCATCGATGAGGGAGCCGCGGCTGTCCAGCAGGATGCCGGTGGCCGGGAAGGAAATGCCTTCACGAAACAGGCCGGCGAGTTCCCGCCGGCTGATGCGCTTGCCCCGCAGGATGGCGTTCAGGTCGGGCAGCAGGAGCTCGATGGCCTTGATGTCGGGCCGGGCCGCGAGAAAACTGGCGGCTTCAGCGGGCAGGTCTGCGCGTCTGGTGCTCATTGGTTCCCCCGCGGGTGATTCTGACCAATCCCGGTCGCCGCGTCGATCCTGCTACCATTCGGCCCGCATGCCAGAAGCCCATTCCTTCATCCTCACCGTCGTCTGCCCGGACGCCGTCGGCATCGTGGCGGCAGTGGCCAGCTACCTGACCGCGCAGCAGTACTTCATCGAGGAATCGACCCACTTCGGGGACCCGGACACCGGCACCTTCTTCATGCGCACGCGGTTCATCCCGCGGGAGCAGGCGTTCTCCCGGGGCACGTTCGCAGCCGGCTTCAGCGCCATCGCCGATCGCTTCGGCATGCAGTGGCAGGTCCACGACACGCGCATCCTGCCCCGCGTCCTCATCATGGCGTCGAAGTACGACCACTGCCTCAACGACCTGCTGTACCGCTACCGGACCGGTGCGCTGCGCATGACGATCCCGGCGATAGTCTCCAACCACATGGACCTGGCGGGCCTGGCGAGCTGGCACAAGGTGCCGTACTTCCACGTGCCGGTGACACCGGAAAACAAGGCGGCCGCCGAGGCCCGCCTCATGGAGATCGCCGAGGACAGCCGCGCCGACCTGGTCGTCCTGGCGCGCTACATGCAAATCCTCTCCCCGGACCTCTGCGCAAGGTACCCGGGACGGATCATCAACATCCACCACTCCTTCCTGCCCGGCTTCAAGGGCGCGAAGCCCTACCACGAGGCGCACCGCCGGGGAGTCAAGCTGATTGGCGCCACGGCCCACTATGTGACCGCGGACCTGGACGAGGGCCCGATCATCGAGCAGACGGTGGAGCGGGCGGACCACACGATGTCGCCCGATGATCTCGCGGCCATCGGCCGCGACGTCGAATCACTGACCCTGGCACGGGCCGTCAAGCTCCAGCTGGAGCATCGGGTGTTTGTGAATGGAATGAAGACCGTGGTATTGCGCTGACAGGGCGTTGCAGCTGGCCCGACGAGGCCAGCGCCTGCTCGTGCCGCGAGAGCCACTCCGCGAAGGCCGACGCCGGCAGGGGCCGGCTGATGTGGTAGCCCTGGACGGTGTCGCAGTTCAGGGATGCCAGCAGCGCGCCCGCGGCCCCAGACTCCACTCCCTCGGCACAGACGACCAGCCCCATGTTGTGGGCCAGCTCGATCGTCGAGCGGACGATGAGCTTGTCCTCCTGGCTTTCCGCGAGGTTCAGGACGAAGGACTTGTCGATCTTCAGCTCGTGCAGGGGCAGGCTCCGCAGCTGCGCCAGCGAAGAGTAGCCGGTGCCGAAATCGTCGATCGAGAAGTGGACGCCCGCATCCCGCAGGGTCTTCATCACCTCCCGGGTCAGGTTGGCATCCCTGATGACGGTGCTCTCCGTCATCTCCAGGGTGAGACGGGACGGGTGGACGGCGTTCTCGCGCAGCAGCTCCATCACCCGTTCGGCGAAGCCCTCGGCCGCCAGGTCCAGGGCCGAGACGTTCACGGACACCGCCAGCTCGAACCCGAGGGAGCTCCACTGCCGGATCTGGCGAATCACCTTGCGCAACACGAGTTGCGTCAGCTGCCCGATGAGGCCTGACTGCTCGGCGAGCGCGATGAATTCGTCAGGTGCAATGACGCCGCGGGCGGGATGGATCCAGCGCACGAGCGCCTCGGCCTGCCGCACATGCCCGGTGCGGAGGTCCATCTTGGGCTGGTAGTAGATGTCCATCTGGTCCTGCTCGAGGGCAACTGCCAGTTCGCCGAGCAGGCCCAGGCGCCGGAGGTGATTCTCGTCCTGACCGACGGAGTAGACGTCGATGGCCCGCCCCACCGAGCGGGCCGAATACATCGCGATCTCCGCCCGGCGCAGCAGGGTCTCGGCATCAGCGCCGTGGTCCGGGAACAGGCTGATGCCCACCGTCAGGTCGATCCGGACCTGCGCCGCCGGCAGGCGCAGCGGCTCCGCCGTGCACTCCAGGATCCTCTGCGCCGCCTGGCGCACCGCCAGTTCTCCGGCGCCCTCCAGCAGCAGGACGAAGCCATTGCCGCCGTAGCGGGCGACCGTGTCGGCGGACCGGGCCTCGCCGCTCAGCCGCCGGCTGATCTCCTGCAGCACGAGGTCTCCCGTGTCGTGCCCCAGCGAATCGTTGATCGCCTTGAAGGCTACGATATCCACGAGCAGCACGGCCCCGGCGTCGTGATTGCGGGCCGAGCGGGCCAGCGCCACGCCGATGCGGTCGCGCAGGGCCAGCCTGTTCGGCAGGCCCGTGAGGCCATCGTGCCGGGCCTGATGGACGATCCGGGCCTCCCGCTGCGCGATGCCTTCCTGCATCTCGTTGAAGGCGTGGGAGACGAGGCCGAATTCGTCGCCCCTGTTCATGGTCACCTGCTCGCCGTAGAACCCGCCGGCAATGCGCCGCGCCGCATCGGCGAGCTGCCGGAGCGGCCGGGTGACGCTGCTGGCCACGAGCCGGGCGGCGGCAATCGCCATGCCAAGCGCGATGGCCACGATGACCAGCACCTTCGCCACCAGGGCGCTCAGGCCCAGGAGGGCTTCGTCCATCGAGGTCTGGAGGATCGCGTCCAGCGCCTGGCCCGCGCCGGGGAGCGACGACCGCAGGGTGAGGTACCGCGCGTCGCCCGCGTGCAACTCGACAGGGCTGGCCCCAAGGACACCAGCCTGGTCGAGGGCGGCCGGCATCGCCCGGCGCACGTCGGGGACCAGGGTCGAAGCGATCAGGTCGGAGCTTGCCGCCGGGCTGAAGGAAACGTCGAGGTTGGTGAGGTCCTTGAAGGCAAGGGCCAGGGAGTCATCAATGACGAAGCCAATGCAGATCCAGCCAATGAGCTCGGGCGCCCTGACCGGTGTCACCACGATCTGGTAGGCGCGCGCGCCAGGGATCAGCACGACGCCGGTGGGGGAGCCGCCCTCGGCAGCGGCGGTCAGCATCGACGCAAAGGGAAAGGTCTCCAGCCCCCCGCTGGCGTCATCGGGCGTGAAGTCATGCGTGCTGGTGACGATTGCCGCGTCAGCGCCGATGAAGGCGGAGAGGTCCGCCCGCACCCGCCCGCCGTGATTCGCCAGCACCGACCCGATCGTGGCGGTATCGCCGGTCGCGATCGCTTCCTTGAAGCCGTAGTCGCTGGCCAGGATCCGCACCGCCGTCGACAGCTGGGATGCCCGCTCTGCCAGCAGGCGCTCGAAGACGCGCTGGCCGACCTCGAGCTCGTGATTTGCCTTCTGGATCGCATCCTTGCGCAGGGCATCGAGCGCCGCGACGACCGTCACGGACTGGATGACGGCGACGAGGCCAAGGATGACCAGAAAGATCCGGGTGCCGAAACTGCGGTTCATTTGCCCCTGTCCACGAGCATCCGTGCCGGCCGGTGCGCCCGGACGGCCAGGAAAGAAGGGAAAGTTAGCCGCGGCTCGTGCCCGGGTCCGTGCCTTATGTCTCGTTTGGCCGGCCCCCGGTGCTTATGTCAAACCTCCTCACCCAGATGGGGGATTTACAGGATGAACTGATGGGATTAAATAGGTTCAACCAAATGGGTTAAACACGCCCTGGCGAGGCTTAAGGCACTGGCCGGGCTTGAAATAACGATAACTGTCCTGGGGGACCTGCCAATGCCTTCCAACGCGAAGAAGACCCTGTTCCAGGCCGGCCGGCGCCTGCTGGCCGCGGGCCTCCTGATGACGGTGATGGCGGCCGGCCCGGCCAGCGCCATCACGGTCGTCTACAACTGGGTGCCCAGTCCGGGGCAGTTCGGCAGCGGAACCCTCACGTTCTCCGACCCCGGCATCGTGGATCCGGCCAACTTCACCGCCATCCCGGTGGGTGCCCTGACCGCCCTCAGCTACACCTGGAACAACGGCGTCTCGATCAACCTGGCCTCGGTCACCACCAACACCGCGGCGAGCTATGCGGCCTGCGGCGGCTACCTCGTCAGCGGGTTCACCAAGTCGGCGGCGTCACCCGTCCAGTTCCAGCTGGCCAACTCGGCGGGCGTGTGCGTCCCCAACTTCTACGGACCGGGCCTGCCCTACGTCGGCCCGGGTGCCGCCTCCAACAACCTCCAGGGCAATGGGGTCTATTCCAGCGAAGTCAACGCCGGCACCTGGCAGCTCGGTGCGGTGGTGGTGCCCGTTCCTGCAGCGGTCTGGCTGATGGGCTCGGGGCTGGCCGTCCTGGGGGCGCTGCGGCGGCGCCGGTTCGCCTAGGGCCTGGCCGGTCAGGGGGCCTGGCCGGTCAGGCGGATTTCCGCGACTGGACGACCGGCTTCAGCAGCAGCGCGAGGTCGCGCAAGGACCGTTCCGTCGTGGCCCAGTCGATGCAACCGTCCGTGACGGAAACGCCGTAGCGCAGCCTGGACCGGTCCGCCGGGATTTCCTGGTTGCCGGCTTCCAGGTTGCTCTCGAGCATCAACCCGATGATCGACCGGTTGCCGTTGACGACCTGCTCGATGCAGTCCCGGGCGACGAGCGGCTGGAGTGACGGATCCTTGTTCGAGTTGCCGTGGCTGCAGTCGACCACGATGCGCCCGGGAAGGCCCGCCTTGCGCAGTTCCTGCTCGCACAGCGCGATGCACACCGAGTCGTAGTTCGGGCGCCCTGCCCCGCCGCGGAGCACGACGTGGCCGTAGGCATTGCCACGGGTCTGCATGACAGCCGAGCGGCCGTCCTCGTTGATGCCGAGGAAATGGTGGGGCTGGCGCGCCGACTTGAGCGCATTGATGGCGACCGTCAGCGAGCCGTCGGTACCGTTCTTGAAGCCCACTGGCGCGGAGAGCCCGCTGGCCATCTCCCGGTGGGTCTGGGACTCCGTGGTGCGCGCGCCAATGGCGTACCAGGCGATGAGGTCGCCCAGGTATTGGGGCATGATCGGGTCCAGCGCCTCGGTCGCGGTCGGCAAGCCGAGCCGGGTCAGGTCCAGCAGCAGGTCCCGGGCGACGCCGATGCCCTTCTCGATGTGGAAGGAGTCATCCATGTCGGGGTCATTGATGAGGCCCTTCCAGCCGACGGTCGTCCGCGGCTTCTCGAAATAGACCCGCATGACCAGGAAGAGGGTGTCGCTGACGGCGTCAGCCAGCGCCTTGAGGCGCATTGCGTAGTCCATCGCCGCCGCGGGGTCGTGAATCGAGCAGGGCCCGACAACCACGAAGAGGCGGGGATCACGGGCATCGATGATGTTCTGCAGGGTCCGCCGGCTGCGGAGCACGAAAGCCTCCAGCGCGGGACCCAGGGGACGGTCGGCCTTGAACTGACCCGGCGGCGGCAGGATGGTGCGCGCCGTGACGTTGACGTTGTAGACCTGGCTCTCGGGGGACTTTTCCATGTGCGAAGGATAGTGGGGCGGCCACTGGGGGGGCAACATGCCCGCGGCCGCACTGTAGAATGGCGCCCAGAAAAACCGGCCCGGAGGCCCCCAACATGACCAACGTTTCCACCATGCAGCCCTTTGCCAAGGGTGACATATTCGCCGGCGCCACCGTCCTCAACCGGGCTGACGACGACCACGCGGGCGACGGCCGGATCATCCAGTACGACAGCAACCTCAAGGAAAAGGGCGTCCTCTGGACCGAGGGCACCACGCATCTCATCGGCGGCCTGGCCTTCGCGCCCGATGGCACGCTCTGGGCCTTCGACAGCAACAGCTTCAAGGTGCTGCGCGTGAGTCCCCAGGGCAAGCAGTTGCCGAAGGTCAAGTTCGCGGACCGGGCCTTTTCCAACATCAACTTCGCGAAGGACGGCACCATCTACCTGGGCGAGCACCTGGTCGGCAACACGGTCCGTACCCGGCCCGGCACGTCCCTCGGCACGACCCTGCCGAAGCTGCCCGGCACGGACCGCTTCGGTGACGGCCGGCTCTACCAGTTCACCCAGGATGGCAAGCTGCTCAAGGAGTTCCCCACGCCGGTCCACGGCGGCATGCCCGGCTTCCTCGGCCTGACGGGCGCCGCCCTGCGCGCCGACGGCAAGTCGATCCTCTACCTCTCCGAACTCTCCGACAGCATCCGCTGCTGGGACCTGGTGAACAACCAGGCGCTGCCCAACCTGGTCACCTACGCGCCCGACAGTGGCAACATGGCCATGACGGTGATGTACACGCGGGACGGCAAGCTCCTGCACATCCGCGCCAACTTCAAGGCGGGCTTCTTCCTGGAACACCTGGACGAGAACGGCAAGGTGGTGCGCGAGTACCCCCTGCCCGGCCCCGGCTGGGCGGCCGTGGGCCAGTCCATCGAGCCGGACATGACGCTCATCGGCAACTTCTTCACGGGCACCGTGGCGAAGTTCAGCCTGAAGACGGGCGAGATCGTGGCGAAGGCGGAATCCGGCGTGCAGCGCTCGCTCGCCGGCCTCGCCCAGTACCCCGGGTAGGAGCGCGTTCACGCGCGACGCCTTCCTGGCCAGCGCTCCGCAGCAGCGGCAGCGTGGGCGGGTGTCCCCTCTGGCGCTCACCGGGTACTCCCGGTAGCCGGAGGGGATCCCCGACCGGGATGCCGCGGGCTACAGGGCAGGTTCGGGACGAGGAGTCGCGCCTGAAGGCGCTCCTACCAGGGCAGCACGGTGCCGTCGAAGGTCCAGTAAGTCCCCGTGTTCTCCATGGACAGCTGGTCCGTGATCCGGATCAGGTCGCCGCCGGCGGTGGTGACCGGCCGCAGCATCTTCTTCGGCAGCATCGCCATCATGTCGGTGTCCACGGGGCCCGGGTCGATCAGCGCCACGGCGATGCCCTTGCTCTTCAGCTGATTGGCCAGGTTCTTCATCACCATGTTCAGCGCCGCCTTGCTGGACCGGTAGATGTAGAGGGTCCCGGTCTTCGTGCTGCCGATGGAACCCTGGCTGCTGGACACGTTGCGGATCTTCTTCTGCTGCCCGGCGAGCAGGTTCGGCAGGAATGCCTCGGACATCTTCAGTGGCCCGACGACGTTGGTGCGGAACACCACGTCGAAGAGTTCCCACTTCATGTTCTTGGCAAACTGCTGGTTCTCGCCACCGCCCGTCACGCCCGCATTGTTGAACAGGACGTCGACGGGCTTGCCCTCGTACTTCTTCGCCAGCGCGTCGATGGCGGCCAGGTCCATGACGTCGAGCGCCTCGACGACCACCCTGCCCTCGCTCGCGGCAGCCAGGGCATTCAGCTCCTTCGCCTCCGAAGGCTTGCGGGCCGTGCCGATGACGTTCCAGCCCCGCGCGGCGTATTGGCGGGACAGCTCGAGGCCGATGCCGCGGTTGGCCCCGGTCACGAGGACCGTGGGCACGTAGCCCGCGGGCTCGCTGGCGGCGGGCTGGTCCGCGGACCAGGCCGCCGCGCTCGCGGTAAGGGCAAGCGCCGCGAGCAGCGCGGTGGCACGGCGTCGGGTCGTGAAGGTCATGTCAGCCGCCAACCGCCTTCAGGTCGCCCTTTTCGGCGAACCTCGACCCGTCCACCAGCGGGATCGGATCCAGCACCCAGCCCTTGGTCTGCCGGCGGGCCGGGCTTGGAATCGCATAGGCCACGCGGCGGCTGGTGCGCTCGACTTCTTCCATGTCGATCTTCCAGCCCTTGGCTGCCCACTCCTTCTGCTTGGCCCGGTAATCCAGGATCACGGAATCGGATGGCACCATGAACTCCTTGGTGTTCTTGTCCGGCGTCATGGGCGGGTGCAGGTTCTCGATGATCTTGATGTCCTGGTTCGCCACGTACTGGTTGCGCTCGACGACGTAGGCGTCGGACTTGGGTTCCAGCGAGAAATTACGGGCGCAGACCAGGTACAGGTGGGTGGTCTTGTCGTCGATGGGGCGCTCGTAGAGGTACTGGTGGATGTAGAAGTTCGGGCCCGGGTGGATGTAGGTCCACACGTGGTTGGTGCCGTGGTAACCGGTGCCCGCATCGAGCGTGCCCTCGCCGGGGCGGTATTTCTTCAGGTCGCCCTGCAGCGGCGGTGCCTGGAACGTGTGCCAGAAGCCCTTGCCCCAGATGCCGCCGTCCTCGATGCGCATGTCGCCGATCTTGTACTCCTCCTCGCGCTCGCCGCTGAAGCCGTGCGTGTCGTGCACGTA
>CAZTGY010000065.1:0-10868 GCA_964613445.1 uncultured Chromatiaceae bacterium
CAGCCTCAGTTCCTTCATGCTGATTGCCTACTGGTATCACCGTGAGGATGCGCGGCGCGGGGCGCGCATGGCCCTCATCGTGACCGTGGGTGGCGGGCTCGCTCTGCTGCTTGGCGTCGTGATCCTCGGCAGGATCGCGGGCAGCTACGACCTGGACACCGTGCTGGCGATGGGCGACGCCATACGCGCGCATCCCCACTACCCGGCCGCCCTCGTTCTCGTGCTCGCCGGCGTGTTCACCAAGAGCGCGCAGTTCCCGTTCCACTTCTGGCTGCCACAGGCGATGGCCGCACCGACGCCGGTATCCGCCTACCTGCACTCCGCGACCATGGTGAAGGCAGGGGTATTCCTGCTGGCGCGCCTGTGGCCCGCGCTTTCGGGGACGCAGCTCTGGTTCTGGCTGGTCTGCGGCGCCGGGGCCGTGACGTTGCTGCTGGGCGCGATCTCCGCGACCTTCCAGCGCGACATGAAAGGCGTGCTCGCCTACTCCACGATCAGCCACCTCGGCCTCATCACGATGCTCCTCGGGATGAACAGCCCGCTGGCACTGGTGGCCGCGGTGTTCCACATGATGAACCACGCGACGTTCAAGGCGTCGTTGTTCATGGGCACGGGCATCATCGACCACGAGACCGGCACCCGGGACCTGAGGCGACTGGGCGGACTGCGGCACGCGATGCCGATCACCGCGGTGGTCACGATGGTCGCCGCAGCAGCGATGGCTGGCGTGCCGCTCCTGAACGGCTTCCTGTCGAAGGAAATGTTCTTTTCAGAAGCCGTGCAGGCGGCAGGCGAGGGCAATGCGACTCTGGCCTTCCCGGTGATCGCTACCATCGCCGGGATGTTCAGCGTCGCGTATTCCCTGCGCTTCATCCACCAGGTGTTCTTCGGGCCGGTCTCCCGGGACGTGCCACGCCAACCCCGTGAGCCCACGCGCGGGATCCTGATGCCGGCCATCGTGCTGGTGGTGGCCTGCCTGCTGGTGGGCATGCTTCCCGGCCCGACGGTTGGCGCCATCCTCGCGATCGCGGCGGGATCGGTGCTTGGAACCGGACTTCCGGCCTACGAGCTCAAGTTGTGGCACGGGCTGACGTTGCCGCTGCTCATGAGTTTCGTCGCGCTGGGCGGCGGCCTGGCCTTCTATGCGGTGCTGCAGTTGCGTGGCAAGGCCATGGTCGCCACTCCGGTCATCTCGCGGATCAACGCAGGCCGGATCTTCGACCAGCTGAACGTCATTGCGATCCGGGGCTGCGGGCGACTCACGCGTCAGCTGTTCTCCCGGCGGCTGCAGCCGCAGTTGCTGTTGATCGTCGTGGCGGCCCTCGCGGCGGGCGTGTTGCCGTACTTCTTCACCATCGGCGGGTGGTCCGCCGGCAGCGCGCCACTGACACCGCCCGACCCGCTGTTCCCGCTGCTGTGGATCATCGGCAGTGCCGGCGCACTCGGTGCGGCGGTCAATGCCAAGTTCCACCGGCTCGCGGCGTTGATCATGGTGGGCGTCGCGGGCCTGGCAACCACGCTGACATTCGCCCTGTTTTCCGCGCCCGACCTTGCCCTTACGCAGCTCGTCGTCGAGACGGTGACGCTCATCCTGATCCTGCTGGGATTGCGCTGGTTGCCGAGGCGGCTCGAATCCGTCGATCCCCGCAGGACGACCTGGCAGGCGCGCGTGCGCCGGTCGCGCGACCTCGTCGTTGCCATACTGTCGGGTGCCGGCCTCGCCGCGTTCGCCTGGTCGGTACTCACCCGGGCGCCGGCTGGCGAGGTGGGTGACTTCTACGTCCGCAACGCGCTCGAGCTTGGCGGCGGACGCAACGTGGTAAACGTCATCCTGGTGGATTTCCGCGGTTTCGATACGCTGGGCGAAATCACGGTGGTGGGCATCGTTGCCATGGTCGTGTACGCGCTCCTGCGGCGCTTCCGGCCTGCACCCGACAGCATCGAGCGGCCGAGCGCCCAGCGCCGGGACGGCGCCGCCAGCCACGCCGCGCATCCGCAGGAAGTGCTGCCCCCGGGCGACCTGGCCACCCCCGCCGTGCTGGTCCGGCTGCTGCTGCCCTTCGCCGCCATGCTGTCCATCTACTTCCTGTTGCGCGGCCACCAGGCACCCGGCGGCGGGTTCGTCGGCGGGCTCGTGATGGCCACCGCGCTCATCGCGCAGTTCATGGTCGGCGGGACCCTGTGGGTGGAGTCGCGCCTCAGGCTGTATCCGCTGTCGCTCGTCGCAACGGGCCTGCTGTGCGCCGTATCAGCCGGCGCTCTCGCCTGGTGGTCCGGGATGCCATTCCTGACGGCGCGCGTCGTCGATCTGCGCCTGCCATTGGCCGGCGACATCCACCTGTCGAGCGTGCTGCTCTTCGACGTCGGCGTGTACCTGCTCGTGATCGGGGCGACGGTCCTCATGCTGGTGGCGCTGGCCCACCAGTCGCTGCGCAGTCCGCGGCGGCAACTGGCGCCCGGCAGCGGACTGCCGCTGTCCGCCGCGGAGGGCGGGCACTGATGGAAGCCGTCTACGCCCTCGCCGTGGGTGTCCTTGCCGGTTCCGGGGTCTGGCTCATCCTCCGCCCCCGCACGTTCCAGGTCCTCATGGGCCTTACCCTGCTTTCCTATGCGGTCAACCTCTTCATCTTCGGCATGGGTCGGCTGGTGCAGCTCCGGGCCCCGGTGCTCGCCGGCAGCGGCCCTGTCGATCCCGCGCTGTATGCGGACCCGGTCCCGCAGGCCCTGGTCCTCACCGCCATCGTCATCGGCTTTGCAACCACGGCGCTCTTCCTCGTAGTGCTGCTCGCGCTGCGCGGCCTCACCGGGACCGACCACGTGGACGGGCAGGAACCGGCGGAATGAACGCCATCCTGCAGCACCTCGTGGTCCTCCCCGTCGTCGTGCCGCTGCTGTGCGCGGCAGTCATGCTGTTCCTGACCGAGGCGCAGCGCATCGCACGCGTGACGCTCTCGCTGTCTTCAGCGCTCGTCCAGCTCCTCATCTCGATGGCGCTCCTGTACCTGACGAGCGATGCTGCAAATTTCATCTGGCCCGAGGGGGTCGGGGTGTACGCCATCGGCAACTGGGATGCGCCGTTCGGCATCGTGCTCGTGGTGGACCGGCTGTCCGCGGTCATGCTGACCCTGGTCGCGATCGTCGGGCTCGCCACGCTCGTCTACGCCGTGGCGCGCTGGGATCGCCCCGGCCAGCCGTTCCATTCGGTGTTCCAGCTCATCATGATGGGACTGAACGGCGCCTTCCTCACCGGCGACCTGTTCAACCTGTTCGTGTTCTTCGAAGTGCTGCTCGCGGCTTCCTATGGCCTCGTGCTGCGTGGCGCTGGCGTGGGCCGCATCACGTACGGCATGCACTACATCGCAGTGAACCTCATCGGGTCCTTCCTGTTCCTGGTCGGCGTCGCCTTGATCTACGGCGTTGCCGGCACGCTGAACATGGCCGATCTCGTGGGTCGTGCGGCGGCCCTTTCGATCGAGGACCGGGCCCTGTTCGATTCCGGGGCGGCGATCCTCGGCGTCGCCTTCCTGGTCAAGGCGGGCAGCTGGCCGCTCAACTTCTGGCTGCCCGGTGCGTACTCGGTCGCCCACGCGCCCGTTGCCTCCATGTTCGCAATGATGACCAAGGTCGGGTTGTACGCCGTCATCCGCGTCGGCACGATCCTCCAGGAAGACGAGACGCTCGCGGCGGCGTTGCTCTACTTCGGGCTCGCCACGCTCATCTCGGCGACCATCGCCATGCTGGCTGCCAAGCACCTGGCGCGCCTGGTGAGCTTCTCGGTGCTGGTCTCCATGGGGATCCTGCTCGCGGCCTTTGGCCTGCGCATCGAGGCACTGACCGGGCCGATCCTCTTCTACATGATCGTCTCGGTACTGACGTCGAGCACGTTCTTCATGCTCACCGGCATGACGGACCGGACGCGCATCACCGACCCGCCGGTGATGGCTGACGACGACTCGCCGGCCGCCTCCCCGGTCTACATGAGCTACGGCGTCAGGCAGCCGTCGGCCTACAACGAGGACGAGGAAGTTGGCATCGCGATTCCCGCCGCCATGGCGTTCCTCGGCCTCTCGTTCGTCTGTTGCGCACTGCTGCTGGTCGGCCTTCCGCCATTGCCCGGCTTCGTCACCAAGTTCGCCCTGCTGTCCGAGGCGCTGCGGGGGTCGGCCGGCAGTGCGCTACCCGCGGCCTGGGTGTTCAGTGGCACGGTCCTGCTGTCCGGCATGGCGAGCCTCATCGCACTGAGCCGGGTCGGCATGCGCCTTTTCTGGAGCGTGGCCGGCCGCGCCACTCCCCGCCTGCGCGTGCTGGAAGCGGCGCCGGTGGGCGCCCTCGTGCTGCTGTGCCTGGTGCTGGGCGTGGCCGCGGACCCGGTTGCGCGCTACCTCGACTCCACGGCGCGCTCGCTGCACCAGCCGGACACCTACGTGCGCACCGTGCTGGCGGCCCGCGTGCGCGGCGACGCGCGGGGCGAGCCGTGAGCAGCCGGTGGCCCGCTGCGATCTCGCCCGTCCTCGTCGCCAGCCTGTGCGGCATGTGGCTGCTGCTCAACGAGACACTCGATCCGGTCCAGATCCTGCTCGGCACGGCCCTGGGCGTGCTGCTGGCGTGGGCAGGCTCCAGGCTGCGTCCGCTGCGTTCCGCCTTGCGGCGCCTCGACCTCGCGGCGGCACTCGCGGTGGTCGTGTTCATCGAGGTCGTCAAATCGAACATGGCGGTCGCAAGGATCGTGCTGGGGCTGGTGCGTGATCGCGAGGTCCGCTCCGGGTTCGTGGATATCCCGCTCGACCTGCGCGACCCGCACGGGCTCGCGGCGTTGGCCACCATCATCACCGCCACCCCCGGGACCGTCTGGGGAGGCCAGTCTGCCGATGGCACCGTCCTCACGCTGCACGTGCTCGATCTCGACGACGAGCAGCGGTGGGTTGACTACATCAAGACGCGCTTCGAAGCCCCCCTCAGGAGGATTTTCGAGTGAACCAGCTGGTCGACGTCGCCGCGGGCTTCGCCTCCGTCTGCTTCATGGTGGCGATGTCCTTCGCCCTGGTGCGCCTGTTCATCGGGCCCCGCGCCCAGGACCGCGTGCTGGCATTCGATGCCCTTTACATCACGGGCATGCTCACCCTGCTGACGCTGGGCATCCGCGCGGGGTCCACGGTGTATTTCGACCTGGCACTGCTCATCGGGGTCTTTGGCTTCGTCGGTTCGACAGCGCTGGCGAAGTTCCTGTTGCGCGGCGAGGTGATCGAGCCATGACCGGGCTCCCGCTCTCGCCCTGGGTGGCCGTGCCCGCAGCGATCCTCCTCGCCTGCGGGGGGCTGCTGACGGTGATCGGGTCACTGGGCCTGCTGCGCCTCGAGTCGTTCTACGCCCGCATGCACGCACCGACCCTGGGCACGACGCTGGGCGCCGGCTGCGTGCTCGTCGCCTCGATGGTCGTCTCGTCGGCGCTGTCGCAGCGGCTGGTGATTCACGAGGTGCTGATCGCCGGGCTCCTCACGATGACGGCGCCCGTGACGGCGATCCTCCTGATGCGCGCTGCCCGCAGCCGCTCGTCGAATGCTGCCCGCGGGAGTCGTCCTGATGGCCGGTGACCCCTGGGTGCCGCCCGAGGTGTGGACCTGGTCCGCCCCGAGCGGCGGCAAGTTCGCCAGCATCAACCGGCCGGTGGCGGGCGCGACCCACGACAAGGCGCTGCCGGTGGGCCGCCATCCGCTGCAGCTCTACTCGCTGGGCACGCCAAACGGCATCAAGGTTACGGTGCTCCTGGAGGAACTGCTCGCCGCCGGCCACGCCGGCGCGGAGTACGACGCCTGGCTCATCAACATCGGCTCGGGCGACCAGTTCGGGTCGGGCTTCGTGGCGGTCAACCCCAACTCCAAGATCCCGTCGCTGATGGATCATTCCACGGATCCGCCGACCCGGGTCTTCGAGTCCGGCTCGATCCTGCTCTATCTGGCGGAAAAGTTCGGTGCCTTTCTGCCGAAGGGGCATGGACCGCGCACGGAATGCCTCAACTGGCTGTTCTGGCAGGTGGGCAGCGCGCCCTATGTCGGGGGCGGCTTCGGCCACTTCTACGCCTACGCGCCGGAGAAGATCGAATACGCCATCAACCGGTTTGCCATGGAGGCGAAGCGCCAGCTGGACGTCCTTGACCGGCACCTGGCGGACCACGCCTGGCTGGCAGGGGACGAATACAGCATCGCCGACATGGCGGTGTGGCCCTGGCACGGCGCGCTCGCCCGCGGCGAGATCTACGGCGCCGGCGAATTCCTCTCGGGGGCGGAGTACCGGCACGTGAGCCGCTGGTACGACGGCATCGCGGCGCGTCCGGCCGTGCAGCGGGGCCGGCGCGTCAACCGGAGTGCGGAGGGGCAGGGAGGCGGCGTGCCGGAGCGCCACTCCGCGGCGGATCTCGACTGACGGGCGCGGGCTGATCGCCACCTTCATCATCGGCAGCTACACTGGGCTCCGGACCCGCCCTCGACCCCCGCAGCCGCCATGAACCGACGCGCCCTCGCCATCGCCGTTGCCGCCATCGTCGCCGTCGTGGGCGCGCTCGCCGGCTTCAAGTACTGGCGGGTCTCCGCCATGATTGCCGCCGCCTCGGCCTTCGGCGAGCCGGCCGAGACAGTCCAGGTCGCTGCAGCCCGGCCCATCACGTGGCAGGCGGAGACGAGCGCTGCGGGCACCGTCGTCGCCCGCCAGTACGTCACCCTGCGCAACGAGCTCTCGGGCACCGTGGCAACCGTCCACTTCCGCTCCGGCCAGGTCGTGGAAGAGGGCCAGCCGCTGCTGGAGCTCGACACGCGCACCGAGCGCGCGGAACTGCGGAGCGCCGACGCTGACATC
The DNA here is from genome assembly GCA_964613445.1 of uncultured Chromatiaceae bacterium. GTDB lineage: Bacteria > Pseudomonadota > Gammaproteobacteria > Steroidobacterales > SHZI01. The sequence goes on from CAZTGY010000065.1 coordinate 6,850, forward strand.
GGCCTCGCCCGCCTCACGGTGGAGCGCACCACGAAGCTCGTGGAACAGAAGGCCGGCACCCAGGCCGAGGTGGACCGGGGGGAGGCGCAGCTTGCGCAGGCGGAGGCCCGGCGCGACGGGATAGCCACCGCCATCGCGCGCCCGGTGATGCGCGCCCCCTTTCGGGGCCGCATCGGGCTGCGTGATATCCACCCCGGCCAGTACCTTGCCGAGGGCACCGAGCTCACCACGCTCGAGAGCGTCACCGACAGCATCTACATCGATTTCCGCCTGCCCCAGGAGTCCGCGGCCCGCCTGGCGCCCGGTGCCGTGGTGCAGATCGCCGGCGGTGCCCTGGCCGAGCCGGCCATGGCCACGGTCCGCGCCATCGATGCCCGTGCCGACGAGGCCTCCCGCACCGTGCGGGTGCGGGCCGAGGTGGAAGGACTCGGTGAAGTGCTGAAGCCAGGCACGTTCGTCGACGTCACGGTTGCCACCGACGCGCCCCGGCCGGTGCTGGCCGTGCCGCTTGCCGCTGTCCGGCGCGCCGCGTATGGCGACCACGTGTTCCTGATTGGCCCCGCCGCCGCAGGCGAGAAAGGCCCCCGCGCCCAGCAGCGCTTCGTGCGCACGGGGCCCGTGGTGGGCACCGACATCGTCATCCTCGGGGGCCTGGCTACCGGCGACCGTGTCGCCACCGAGGGCTCGTTCAAGCTGCGGCAGGGTTCGCTCGTGCAGGTCGAGTCCGGCAAGGCTGCCGGGTCCGGCTCGTGAAAGGCTTCCTCGCCACTTTCATCAACCGGCCGGTGCTCGCCGTGGTGGCGAGCCTCGCCATCCTCCTGGTCGGTGGCCGGGCCGCGCAGAACCTGCCGGTCCAGCAGTTCCCGCGCATCGAGAGCGCCGCGATCCAGGTGCAGACGGTCTACATCGGTGCCAGTGCGGAGGTCGTGCGCGGCTTCATCACCACGCCGATCGAGCGCGTGCTGGCCACCGTCTCCGGCGTGGACTACATCGAGTCCACCAGCGCCGCGAGCCTCTCCACCGTGACCGTCCGGCTCAAGCTCAACGAGGACGTCAACGTCGCGCTCACCGAGATCGGCGCGCGACTGGACCAGATCCGCGCCGAGCTGCCGGCCGAGGCCGAGCCGCCCACCACCCAGGTGTTCCGCGCCGACCGGCCCTACGCCACCTTCTACATCAGCTTCAAGTCCGACAGCCTCGATCGCGCCCAGGTCACCGAGTACCTTGCCCGCACCCTGCAGCCCGGCCTGGCGACGCTGCCAGGCGTTCAGCGGGCCGAGGTTGAGGGCGGCACCGCGCTCGCGATGCGCATCTGGCTCGATCCCGACCGCATGGCGGCGCTGGGCATCGGTGCCTCCGAGGTCTGGGATGCGCTCCGCCGCAACAACTACCTCTCGGCGCTCGGCCGCACCGAGGGCCAGGGCGTGCAGGTGGACCTGCTCGCCAACACCGACCTGCGCACTCCCGGGGAATTCGCCGACCTGGTGGTCCGCCAGGTAGAGGGCGCCACCGTCCGGCTCCGGGACATCGCCCGCGTGGAGCTCGGCGCCGAGGAAGCCGCGGTGGAGGCCCGGGAGAACGGCGAGCCCGCCGTGTTCATGGCCATCTGGACGCTCCCCGGCGTGAACGAGCTGGAGGTGGCCGACGCCCTCTACGCCAGGCTCGACGATATCCGGCCGACGCTACCCGCCGGCATGCGCATGCTGGTGGGCTACGACGGCACGGTGTACATGCGCAATGCCCTGGAGGGCATCGCTACCACGCTGGCCGAGACGGTCGCCATCGTGGCGCTGGTGGTGGTCCTGTTCATGGGCTCGCTGCGTTCGGCGCTGGTGCCCCTGGTGGCGATCCCGATCTCCCTGGTCGGTACCGCCGCCTTCATGTACCTGCTGGGCTTCTCGCTGAACCTGCTCACCCTGCTGGCGGTGGTGCTCTCGGTGGGCCTGGTGGTGGACGACGCCATCGTCGTGGTCGAGAACGTGCAGCGGCTGGTGGACCGCGGGATGGGCCGTGTGGAAGCCGCCCTGGCCAGCGCCAGGCAGCTCTTCGCGCCCATCGTCTCCATGACCATCACGCTCGCCGCCGTGTATGCGCCCATCGGCTTCCTCTCCGGGCTCACGGGCGTGCTGTTCAAGGAGTTCGCGTTCACGCTGGCCATGGCCGTGATCATGTCCGGCCTGGTGGCGCTGACCCTCTCGCCCGTCATGAGCGCGCGCCTGGTCCGCGACACGGGCGAGCGCACGCCGCTCTCGTCCTGGGTCGCGGAGCGCTTCGAGCGGACGCGGGACTGGTACGCCGGCGTGCTGGACGCCACGCTCGCCCAGCGCAACCTCGCGCTGCTGGTGGGCGCCGCCACCGTCGTGCTGGTGGCGCCGCTGTTCCTGCTCTCGCCCCGCGAGCTGGCCCCGACGGAGGACCAGGGCGAGATCAGCTTCTACGTCGAGAGCGCGCCCGATGCCTCGGTCGGGTACACGGCGGACCGCACCTCGGAAGTCGTGCTGAAGCTGCTGGAGCTGCCGGAGGCCTACATCAGCTGGGAGATCTCGCTGCCGAGCTCCGCCTTCGGCGGCCTGATGCTGAAGGACTATGCCGAGCGCGACCGCAGCGCCCGGGAGATCCTGCCCGGGGCCTACGGCATCGTGGGCCAGGTGCCCGGCGTGCGCACCTTCGTCTCGCTCATGGCGGCCTTGCCGGGCGCCGGGCAGTTCGACGTGGAGCTGGTCGTCACCTCCACGGACAGCGCCGAGCAGATGGCGCCGGTGGCAGAGGCCATGGTGAAGGCCGCCATGGCATCCAACGTGTTCATGTTCGCCGACACGGACCTGAAGATCGACGTCTCCCAGGCCAATGTCGTGATCGACCGGGACCGGGTTGCCGACCTGGGGCTGGACCTCACCCGGGTGGGCCAGGACCTGGGCGTGCTGCTGGCGGGCGGCTACGTGAACCGCTTCAACCTGGATGGCCGCAGCTACAAGGTGATTCCCCAGGTGGGCGACGCCGAGCGGCGTGACGCGAGCCGCCTGCTGGACCTCAAGGTGATGGGCCCCGACGGCAACCTGATCCCGGTCTCCAGCTTCGCCCGCGTCGAGAGCAGCGCCGCGCCGCGCTCCCTCAACCGCTTCCAGCAGCGGAACTCGTTCCGGGTGAACGGCGGGGTGTACCCGGGCCTCACCAAGGAGCAGGGCCTCGCCGCCGTCGAGGCCGCTGCGAAGCGCGTCCTGCCCCCGGGCTACACCATCGATTATGCCGGCGAGTCCCGGCAGCTGCGCACCGAGGGCGCCACGCTGTCCAGCACGCTGCTCTTCGCAGTCATCCTCATCTACCTGGTGCTTACCGCGCAGTTCGGCAACTTCCGGGACCCGCTGGTGATCCTGCTGGCCTCCGTGCCCCTGGCGCTCACCAGCGCGCTGGTGTTCACCTTCCTGGAGTTCACCACGATCAACATCTTCTCCCAGGTGGGGCTCATCACCCTGGTGGGCCTCATCGCCAAGAACGGCATCCTCATCGTGGAGTTCGCCAACAAGCTGCGGGAGCAGGGCATGGGCCGGACGGCCGCGATCCGCGAAGCCTCGCTCGAGCGCCTGCGGCCGGTCCTCATGACCACCGCCGCCACGGTCTTCGGCCACCTGCCGCTGGTGCTCGTTTCCGGGCCCGGCGCGGCCGCGCGCAACAGCATCGGCATCGTGCTCGTCGCCGGCATGGCGATCGGCACGCTGTTCACTCTGCTGATCCTGCCGGCGGTGTACCTGTGGCTTGCGGGTGAGCATCGGGTGGAGGCCGCGGCGTCACCGGGGGCCCTCACCCCGCGGCCGGTGACGGGCGCAAGCCACGCCGGCGCTGCGGATTGACGCTGCACGCCGCGCGCGGCAATACTCGCGGCATGCGCTTCATCGTCTCCCGCGGCCTCAAGTGGGCCGCCATCGTGGCTGTCGTCGGTGCCCTGGCCTTCCTCGGCACCCGGGCATTCAACGCCTTCCGTGGTCCCACCCTCCAGCCCTGGCACACCTTCGTGCCGGAGG
>CAZTGY010000066.1:0-10614 GCA_964613445.1 uncultured Chromatiaceae bacterium
ATGCCGCTCCACACCAGGGCGCTGATCGCCACTTCGGAGTTCGTGGCCGGGTACGGGTACCTGATCCTCGCGGTCCCGGTCGTCCTCGGAGTCGCCGGCCGCTGGCTGGGGAAGACCGACAGCCGCTGCCGGCGGGCCTTCGACGACTTCAAGCTGCGGGCCTGGCTGGTGGGACCGATCCTGCAGAAGATCATCATGAGCCGCTTCGCCACCTACTTCCAGATCATGTACGCGTCGGGGATCCCGATCGTGGATGCACTGAAGACGTCCCGGGAGCTCGCCGGGAACATCATCATCGCCGAGGCACTGGACAAGGTCTCCGGCTACGTCGCAGAAGGCAACTCACTCAGCGCGGGCATCGGCAAGGCGCAGCTGTTCCCGCCCCTGGTCGTGCGCATGGTCCGGATGGGCGAGGACATCGGCAAGCTGGACGAAGCGCTGCAGAACGTCACCTACTTCTACAACCGGGAGGTCAGCGAAGCCGTCGACAAGCTGCAGACGCTGATCGAGCCGGCGATGACGGTGATCCTCGGCCTGATCCTCGGCTGGGTGATGCTGTCCGTGCTCGGTCCGATCTACGACACGATCGGCAACCTGGGAGCAACCTGACGTGAAGCCGCGGCATGTGATCTACCTCTCCGGCACCAGCGTGGTGCTCTACGCCTGGGACCGGCAGCACTTCGTCCCCGTGTCAGGCTATGACCTGCCGGACGGCGATCCGTCAGCCCTGGTGGCGTGCCTGCGCCAGGCTCCTGCCGCGGTCGTGGCCATCGTCGTGGACGTCCTCGAGGAAGAGCACATCCGCGACACCCTGCCCCGGCTCTCGCGCCGGGACCAGGAGGCGATGCTCGGCCGGAAGCTCGCGCGGCTGTTCCCGCGGACGACCTACCGGACGGCCGCGGTCCAGGGCCGGCTGCCGGACGACCCGCGGTCGAGCCGCGTCCTGCTGAGCGGCCTGTCGAAATCCGAGCACCTCCGCGCGCTGCAGGGCCTGCTGGCCGATGCCCGCCTGCCGGTGTCCGGCGTATTCAGCCCGGCGCTCCTGAGCGCCCCCCTGCTGGACAAGTTGCGGCCCTTGAGCCCCGCTGATGCCACGCTGGTGGTGTCGCGCCAGCGGGAAGGCAGCCTCCGACTCAGCTTCTTCCGCGGCCGGGACCTCGTCGGCAGCCGCGTGATGCGCCGCTCGCTCGCCGCCCCGCCGGGCGACTTTGCCCGGCTGGCCAAGCAGCTGGAGGAGAGCGTGCGCTACTTCGACGCCGCCTTCGCGCCGAGCGCCAGCAACCCGATCGACGTCCTCCTGCTGTGCGAGCCCGGCGTGGACCCGGCACGGGCGCGGGCAGAGGGCACGGGCCACGAGGGCTTCCGCCTGCACGTGGCGGATCCCGCCGACGCCGCACGGCGCCTCGGGCTCCGGGACGGCCTGCAGGCGGGCAACGGCGACCTGCTGTTCGTGGAGCTCCTGCGCCGGTACGCGCCGGCAGGGAACTACGCGCCATCGGAGGAGCGCCGTTACTTCCAGTTGCACCGGGTGCGCGTCCTCGGCAAGGCGGCCTGCCTCGCGCTGGCGGCCGGTGCACTGGCGGGCTCGGCACTGAACGTCGTCGACATCCTGGGCGTCACCAGCGAGGCGGCAGCCGTGCGCACGTCTATCGGCGACGTCACCAGGCAGCTGGAATCCAACCTGGCGGGAGACGGCGCCAACGGCGCGGATCCCCTGGAAATGCAGCGCATCGGCACCGCCTGGCAGCGCCTCCGGGAACATGCCGTGGAGCCGGCCGAGATCCTCGGCCTCGTCAGTGGCGCGGTGGACGCCAACCCGCAGGTGCAGATCGAGGGCATCGAGTGGTCGCCGGTGCGCGCCCTGACCCCGGCAGCGGACGGCAGCGAAGGCGACGGCACGGACGGTGCGACACCGACCGATGACGGCGCAGACGACGGCGGCGCCGTGCTGGCCGACACCGGACCACAGCGCGGGGCCACGGCCGCGGAGCAACGGGTGCGCCTGACGATCCGGGGGCGCGTGGAGCCCTTCGCCGGAGATTACCCCCTCGCCTTCCGGGGCGTCCGGACGTTCATGGCGTCACTGCAGGCGGACCCGCGCGTGATCTCGGTGAAGGCGGGCAAGGAGCCCCTGGACATCAACCCCCGGTCGACCCTCACCGGCGAGATGACGCCGAACCTGAGGGCCGACAAGGCGGCGTTCACCATCAACGTGCTGCTGCGAGCAAGCCATGGCCCTGCGTGAGCTCGACTGGACGCACCTCCGGCAGGGCCTTCTCGGGCCGGCACTGCTGCTCCTGGCCTGCGCCGCCGTCTGGGGCGCGACGACCGTGTACGACCACCGCGCGACTGCCGCGCTGCAGGCCGGGCAACAGGCCCTCGCCGGCCTCGAGGCCGAGCGCAATGACATCACCGAGCGGCGCGAGGCCCGCCGGAAGTATGCCCGGCTGTACCTGGAGCTCTCCACCCGGGGAGTCGTGGGACCGGAGCAGCGCCTTGCCTGGGTCCAGGCCACCCGGGATGCAGGCAGCGAACTGCAGTTGCCCTACCTCCGGTACACGACCTCTGCACAGCAACCCTTCGAGGCGGCCTGGCTCGTGCCGGGCGTGACTGCTCCGGTACAGGTCAGCCAGATGGACCTCCAGCTCGGCCTCGTGCACGAGCTCGACCTGCTCCGGCTGCTCGCGCGCCTCCGGGAGGCACCCGGGCTGCTCCAGGTGCAGTCCTGCAGCCTCGAGATGCTGGGGGCCGGCGCCCCGCCGCAGGCCGACAAGGCCAACCTCACCGGCAGCTGCCAGCTGAGCCTCTATTCGATTCCGCGGGAATCGACCCTCGCCGCCGTGACGCCGGAGCCCTGACCATGCGGAACCCGCACAGCGCATTCCTCCTCGCCTTGCTCGGCCTCGTGGCGCTGCCCGCGGGCGCGGCAGACACCCTCGGCCGGCTGTTCATGACACCGGAACAGCGGCACGCGCTCGATTCGCTTCGCGAGACTGGCGGCGACCCGCCCGTCGCCGCAGGCACGCAGGAGCCGGCCGCTGCCGCGCCCGTGGACAGGCAGGTGGTGCTGAACGGCATCGTCCGCCGGAGCCGGGGTCCCGACGTGGTCTGGGTGAACGGTGCGCGAACCAGTGCGCCGGACTCGCGCATCCGGCTCCGCCTGGGCCCTGACCCGTCCAACCGCGTCACCCTCGAGGATGCAGCCGACGGCACCAGCGTGCGGCTGAAGCCGGGCCAGTACTGGGAGCCCGCGACCGGGCGCGTGGCCGACTGCTACGGCTGCCAGGCCCCGGCGAAGGGGCCGCCGGTCCTGCCCGCTCCGGTGGAGGCCACGGCCGGCAAGCCGTGAGCGCGGCACCGTGACCAGCCCTCCGCAGACGATGCCCCGACGCCGGCAGCACGGCGCCGCGCTGCTGATCATGTTGCTGCTGCTGGTCCTCGGCGGCACGGTGCTCTTTTCGCGGAACCTCTTCTCGCAGCTGCCTGGCGCCAGCCGCGCGCGGGCCAACGCGGACCTGCTCGCAGAGGCCAAGGAAGCGCTGCTCGGCTACGCCACCACCTGGGATGCCACCCATCCCGGGGAACTCGGCTTCCTCCCCTGCCCCGACATCGACGCCACCGGGCTCCTGGAGGAGGGTGAAGCCCACGAACTGCTGTGCGGCCTGCCGTACCGGAACTCACTGGGCCGCTTCCCGTGGCGCACGCTGGGGCTGGATCCCGGGCGCACGCGTGGCGGCGAGTGCTTGTGGTATGCCGTCTCGGGCTCCTGGAAGGCCGGCGCCATCGCGAAGCCCGCGCTGCTCAACGAGGACTCGAGCGGCCAGTTCCGGGTACTGGCCGCGGACGGGAGCACGGTGATCGCGGGGTCGTCGGCGGCCGAGCGGCCGGTGGCCGTGATCATTGCGCCCGGCGCACCACTGGCCGGCCAGCTGCGCGTCACGCTGCCCTCCGGCGTCAGCCAGTGCGGAGGCAGCTTCCTCGCGACCAGCTACCTGGATGACGACGCCGCATCCGGCATCAACAACGCCACGGTCTCGCTCGCCGCCGACGCCGTCGATGACTTCATCACTTCGGATCCGGGCGCAACGGGCGTCAACGACCAGGTGATCTTCATTACCCGGGCCGAGATCCAGGACAGGCTGCTCCGCCGGCCTGACGTGCAGGCCCGGCTGCGGTCCCTCACGCAGGCGGTCGCGAGGTGCATCGCCGACTATGGCAAGCGCAATCCGGGCGCGCCCGGCGACCGCCGTCTCCCCTGGCCCGCTTCCGTCGACCTGATGGAATACCGTACCGCGGCCCAGTACACCGACACGCCGGTCGGCGAGCTGAGCGGCAGGGTTGCCAACCTCGTGAATGACTCCAACGTGCAGACGGGGAATCTCTCGGCGGGCGTGCTGACCGCGTGCAGCACGGCTACGGTTCCCGAGTGGACGCCGGAGATGTCTGCCCTCTGGCAGAACTGGAAGGACCACCTCTTCTACGCGGTGGCCTGGGATTTCCGGCCCGATGCGCCACCAGCCACGGCCTGCACCAGCTGCCTCTCGGTGAACGGCACCGGCGCCTGGGCAGCGATCGTGATGTTCTCGGGCACGCGGCTCGCGGCGGCGGGCCAGGTTCGCGACGAGCCGCCGATGAACGCGGACACCCGCGGCAACATCGCCAATTACCTGGAAGGGCGCAACGCCGCCAACCATCCGAACCTGGCCGGCACCGGCGACTACCAGTCGGGTGCGGCGACCGCCACGTTCAACGACATCCTCTATTGCATCGACGCCAACCTGAGTGTCACATCATGCTAAAGCGGCGCGCACAGGCCGGATTCAGCCTCCTGGAGCTGGCCATCGTCCTGCTGATCGTCGGGCTCCTGCTCGGCGGCCTCATCATGCCGCTCAGCGCGCGCATGGATCAGCAGAAGGTCGACGCCACCCGCCAGCAGCTCGAGCAGATCCGCCAGGCGCTGGTGGGCTACGCCATGGCCCGCGATGCCCTGCCCTGCCCAGCAACGCCGTCCAGCGACGGCCTCGCCGCATCCACCGCCACGGGCTGCACGCGCCAGCACGGCTTCGTGCCCGCAGTGACGCTGGGCCTGCCGGGGACCCAGAACCAGGACAAGCTGCTCCTGGATGCCTGGGGCAGCCCGATCCGCTATTCCGTCACGAACAGCGACGCCAACGGCAATGGCAGCTGGGACTTCGTGCGGCCGGGCGAAATGCGCACCGTGACGCTCGCCAGCCTGGCACCGAGCCTGGACATCTGCACCACGACGACGGGCTCGAGCGCGACGGCCTGCGCCAGCAACGCCACGACCCTGGCGAACAGCGCTCCGGTGGTGCTCGTATCGCTCGGCAAGGACTGGGCGACGGCAAGCTCCGCGGACCAGCTGGAGAACCTGGGAGCCAATGTCGGCGGCGGCCCCTCGGGCGTCACCTACCCGGTTGCCGCTGACGAGGTCTTCGTCAGCCGGACAGCCGGCGCCCAGGCCGGCAATGAGTTCGACGATATCGTGACGTGGGTCTCGCCGGCAGCGCTGTACGGGGAGCTCGTCAGCGCCGGGCGCCTGCCCTGACCGCCTCCCATCAGGCGATTCTGTGACCCGTTTTACAGAACGCCGTGCAGCGATCCCGCATTATGGCCGCAGGTTTTTCGGGCACAGCCGGAGCGCGGGGTTCCGGTGTTCACACTTCCCAGGAGCACGGCATGGTTAGCAAGTCACGACAGCAGGGCTTCACGCTCGTCGAAATCGCGATCGTTCTGGTCATCATCGGTCTGCTCATCGGTGGCGTCCTGAAGGGCCAGGAGATGATCACCAACGCCAAGGTGAGCAAGGTCGAGAACGACTACAAGGGCATCACCGCGGCCATCCTGGCCTACCAGGACCGCTACGGCGTGCTGCCTGGCGATGATCCCTCCGCCTCCACCCGCTTCCCCGGCACCTGGACCGCCGCGGACAACGGCAACGGCAACGGCGTGATCGCCGGTGCCTGGAACAGCACCAACAACACCCAGGAATCCCGCAAGATCTGGAAGCACCTGCGCGGCGCCGGCTTCCTCAAGGGGCCCGTGGACGGCACGGCAGCGTCCTACCAGCAGCCCGCCCATGCCTTCGGCGGCCTGATCGGCTTCGAGCAGGGCATGTACAACCTGAGCGGCAACGTGGTCGTGTTCGGCGCCCTGCAGGGCAACGTCACGCAGATCCTCGAGGCCCGTGGCGACGACGGCAATCCCAGCACGGGTTCCGTGCAGGGCAACGCGACCGCCACCGCCTACACGCTCAATACCAACTACGACCTGGCCTACGCCTTCTGACGGCGGGCCTGATGCTGAACTAGAACGGGGCGGTGCGTGAGCACCGCCCCGTTTGCATTCCAGGCCCCGTTCTCGGGCCTAGTCCTCGATCTCGACTTCCTCGGCCACGACCGGCGTGCTCGCGCCCGGCGGATTCAGCGGGAACTTGACCTGCAGTTCGTCGCCGACGACCACCGCGCCACCGAAGAAGTCCTCCGCAAGGATCTCGACCCCGGCGTCGTCAACGAACAAGGTCGAGTCATCGGTTTCGACCGGCACGCCGAGCACGGTGAAGTCTGGATCGGCGAGCGTCGTCAGGCGCCCCCGCAGCAGCCCCTGCGCATCGGGTTCCTGGCGCTGCAGGAGGGTGGCAAGGATGCTGCCGTTCCCCTGGACGATGCCCCGGATCTCGACGAAGTCCGGATTGCCTCCACCCCGCAGGTCATTGAGGGTGAAGATGCGCACACCGGCCTCGCTCTGGTCCTCCAGGCGCGTGTTCGCGTCCACCTGGACGGTCAGCCCCAGCACCACCAGTCGCCCGGCCGCCGCATCGACCGAATCGACGTTGGCCGCCACACGGGCGTCCACCGGCGAGCCATCGGCACCGGCGCGAACCTTGACCTCGCGCGCGACGATGACGCCGCTGGCATTGAACTCGCCCTCGACCCGCACCTTGGCACCGAGCGCCACGGTGCCGCCCTCGGCGGCGACGCTGCTCTGGACCGGTATGCCGGCGACCGAGAATGAGTTGGCGTTGGCAAAGGCGGTAACGTAGCCCTCCACCTCAGCTTCGTGGCCATCCTCGCCGATCCGGTCGGCCCCGTCTTCCAGCTCCACCCTGGTCGCAACGAGTTCACTGCCGTTCAGCGTGGTGCCCTTCGCCTCGACGAAGTCGTCATTGCTGATCTGGCCGTTGGGAAAATTGTCCAGCACCGCCGTGGCATAGCGGACCACCTGCCCGTTGATGGCAAAGGTCCTGGCTACCCCATCAAGACTCGTGACGACGCCGCGGATCTCGAGCTCCCCGCCCGGGGCCTTCCGTTCGATGCGGGTCGCCCGGACCACCAGGGCGGCTCCCGTGCCTTCCTGCAGGCCGCTCACCTCGACGAAGTCACCGTCGGTCAGGCTGTCGAGGTCGAAGAGCGGGGACGCGAAGGAAGTGTCAGCATCCACGCGGACCGTCTGCCCGAGGACGACGAAGGTTTGCGCGGTCCGGTCGATGCTGCCGGCCGCGATCGGGCCCTCGACGGCATCGTCGTAGATCACATCGTCCGCCCGGCGCGTGACGCCATCGTCGATGCTGGACCAGCGCACGGTGACGACCTGGCCCACCTTGAGGCTGCCGATCTGCCCCGCGGAATTGTCGTCGATGTTGAACGACGTGTTGTTCGTCTCGTACTCGATGCCGTTCACGATGATGCTGCCAAAACCGGTGATCGTGCCGGTCGTGACGCCCAGGCGATCGATGCCGGCAAACGTGTCCCCGCCGCCCCCACCGCCGCAGGCCACCACCAGGCTCATCACCAGCCCGGCCACGCCGGCTGCCAGGACTCCACGTTTGCGCTTCTGCATGACCAATCCCCTTGTTCTATTCGCCAGCAATCAGGAACACGCCGAGACCGAGCCGCATGCGCTTCCGCGCGGCGCCAGGCGCCGGCCTGGCCTCGTGCTCGGTCAACCACTTGTCTATCCGCTCGAGGAACTCCTGCCCGTTCCTCTCGACGAAAGCCTCGAACTCCGGCAATGCGGCCACGTCGACACTGTCGCTCGTCGCGCGGCCGATGAAGCGCCTCGGGGGCGAGGCGCCCCCGGACGATGCCGGGTCAGTGCCCGCGTCCAGGTTATGCGTAATGCCCGCACCCAGGTCCCGCAACATGCTTCCGGCGTTCAGGATCCACTGGGGATCGAAGCGACGCGGCATGAAGTACCGGCGTTCCGCGCGCAGGGTGCCGTCGGGCAAGGTGGTGATAACCCCAGCCCGCTCAAGCTCCTTGCGCATGCTGGTGACCGGCACGTCACCCCCGTAACGCCGCCAGAGCGCGGCGAAACTGGCCCCCTCGCCCTCTGCGGGGAGCACGCGCGGCTCGCCCTCGGCGGTGAGGAACTCCGGGTCCTGGTGCCAGCCCGACAGGACGCGCGTGGCATCGGTGGTCTTGTTTGGCAGCGGCTCCGACTCCTGCTCCAGCAGGGCGCGGACCCGGGCAATCTCCTTGCGGCTGACTCCGGTGAGGATCGACACGCGGGAAACATTGGTGGGCCGGCCGTTGAGGCCGTAGTCCTCGCTCGCCACGGCGACGAAGGCGCCTTTCGACACCGCCGCGAACTCCCGCCAGGTCATCCCGCATTTGAGCAGCAGGCTCGCGATCGGCCGGAGCAGCACCCGGCAGGTCTGCACGACGGCCGCACGGTCAACGGAGCCGGGGGCGGCAAGGCCGTCCATTAACCCGGACGGCTCAGGATGAGAGTCAACATATGGGTATTTTTACCCCACAGGCAAGCCAGCCGTCAAGCCCGTCCGGCTGGCTCCGGCCCCAGCACGACCAGCGACTTGCCCACGTTGTCCCCGCGCATCAGCCGGGCGAAGTGCGCGCCGGCCTGGCCGATGCCGTCCGCCCGGTCCTCCCGGTAGCGGATCCGGCCCTCCCGGATGCCGGCGGCGACCGCGGCCTCGAAGGCCGGCCGCCGGTGCTCGAAGTCCGAGACCACGAGGCCCTTCATGACCGCCCGCTTCAGGATGGGCAGCGCCAGGTCGAGGGGCTTCGACTTCGCGGGATCGTTGTAGCGCTCCATCAGCCCGCAGAGGATGACGGTGCCGTTGATCCGGAGGACGGAGAAGGCGTCGGCCAGCATCTGGCCGCCCACGTTGTCGTGGTAGGTGTCCGCGCCGTTGGGCAGCGCCGCGCGCAGGGCGTCCAGGAAGCCGTCCTGCCGGTAGTTCACGCAGGCGCGGAAGCCGAGCTCACGGGTCACGAGCGCGCACTTCTCGTCGGAGCCCGCAATGCCGACCGCTGCCGCACCCCGCAGCATCGCCAGCTGGCCGACCATCGAGCCCACGGGGCCCAGCGCGGCCGATACCAGCACCGTCTGGTCGGCGTGCACGCCGGCCAGCTCGATGGCACTGGCCCAGGCCGTGAGTCCCGGCATGCCGAGCACACCGAGCCAGGCGGAGAGCGGCGCCAGCGCCGGGTCCACGCGCTCGGTCCGCTCGCCGGTCGACAGCCCGAACTCCTGCCAGCCGCCGAAGTGACGGACATACTCGCCCTCGGCGTAATCCGGGTGGCGGGACCGTACCACCTGGCCCAGCGTCTCGGCCGCGGGCATGTCGCCGGCCCCGAGCGGCTGGCGCCCGGTCATGTGCCGGCCCGCCATGGCCGAGCGCTGGTAGGGATCCAGCGACAGGTAGATGTGCCGGACCAGGAATTCGCCCTCCCGGGGCTCCGGCACCGCCTCATCCACCACGCGGAAGTCACCGGCCACGGGGACACCAGCCAGTGAACGGGCAAGCACGACCTTGTGATTGTTCATGGCGCCACCGTACCTGCTCGCAGTCCCTTCCGGCTAGACTAGCCGGCCACACCACGGCGCGGCAGCACATTCAAGGAACAACGAACGATGGCCATCATTCCCTTCGAGACCAAGACCGATTTCATGAATCCCCGGTGGAACCGGGACTCCTGGGCCCGTATCCAGGCCGACATGGACTCCAGCAAGGAGCGCATCGGCCACTGCAGCGGCGTGATCCTGGGCGTCAGGCCCGGCGAGAAGCTGCGCCCCCTGCTCGGCTTCCAGACCTTCCTGGCCACGCGGCTCGTGCCCCTGCCCGATGGCAACATCCGGCGCCTGAACAAGGAAGTCATCTTCTACACGAATCTCAACCGGCTCAGTCAGCCCGGCGAGATCATCGATGAGTACAAGAACCCTTACACCAACGAAACCGTCAAGGTCGTACATGCCATCAACGATCCCTTCAACTACACGATCAGCGACACGCTGATCCTTGCACCGGAGGATTTCCCCGGCGATCGCAGCAAGCTGCCGAAGATCCCGCTGATCTTCCCCTGGCAGAAGCTCAATGACGAGACGCTGGTGCTGTCCACCGACATGCACCTCAACTATCCGAATCCGCTGCAGCCCGACAAGTGGCCGCGCGAGTCCGCCGGCCCGAAGGCGCAGGTATCGGAGATGATGCGTTACTTCGTCTCGATCAAGGACCTGGAAAACCCGAAGCTCACCGCCGTCCCGTACCAGGGCACCTGGCACCGCGTCTCCCCATGGCTGCCGTTCATGCTGATGGGCCAGGCACCCGGCCATTGCATGTACGCCTCGACC
>CAZTGY010000067.1:0-10561 GCA_964613445.1 uncultured Chromatiaceae bacterium
TTTAGCTTTGGCTCCTGTTCCAGAAATCCCGGCAAGCTTAGACCACCCAGTTGTGCGTGAGTTGGACGCCTCTAGGCTGGAATACTCTGAAACTATCGCAGTAGATGAATTAGCCGGGTACGCGAGAATTTCGACGACGTTACCGGTAACGGGGTACTGAGTTGTAGCGGCGCTGTTCAGATCCAGCGCCATGCCGCCCATGTAGGCGATGCCCTGGATATCATCCACCAGATCAAGCGAGCCCCGGACGTAGAGCGCGCCATTACCAGGCTGAACCTCGTTGTCCAGGCGCACGACGTGGGTTGCCACGCTCTCTCCACCACCAAACGTGTCGCCAGCAACTGCGACGTAGCGGCCTTCCTGCAGGTACCAGATGAGGTTTTCAACTGTGAGGGCAGCATCGATATCCCGGGGTGCATCCAGTATCGTGGCGTCCTCTGCGAGGGTAGTACGCTGGCCGGAAACGGTCAGTACCCTCGTTTGAGCATCGAAGCTTTCCACATGGCCGATCACGAGGAGTGTCGGCGCGGCTTCGACTGCCTCTCCGCTAGGCATCGCGAGACCAGGCGTTGCCCAATTTGCGAGTCCGCTGACGGAATCATCAAGGACCAAGGTGCCATCCATGGCCTGACCAATGACGCGAATACCTGGAATTTCGGCCGGGATCGCGGCGTTTGCCATTGACCAACACGCCGAGAGGGCGAATGTGGCTGCGAGACTCTTGGTGGTCTTCATGTCCTGTTTCCCCACAAAATTTAGTCTTCCGAGCTATCTACGAAGTGGTAAATGCCCAAACCCGTCTGAATTACCCTGTCACCGCGTTCCGGATCCGGCTTCTCGCGAAGCGTTATCCAGTTGTCGATCTCTTCCAGCAACTGCTGGCCCCGCTGTCGTATGAAGCCGTCCAGTGCCGGGAAGTCTTCTTCCCTAAGTCCGAAATCCGCTGTCACGTGTCGTTCAAAGAGCCTGTGGCTCGGATCCGTCCGTTGAGTATTGAAGTCAATTGTTTCAACGAGCCTCTGAACTGCAGAACCAATGATCTCGACGCTATCGGGGCTATCCACGTGCGGCAGGTAAGTCCTGGTAAGTACCCGCAACCAACCGTCGTCCGTCCTTCTCACCGCGCGAATCGCTACCAGCTGTTCAAGTAGCGGTCCGGCGTCGGCTCCTGGGCAGTAGTCGCGCACCAGGGTCTCGAAATCCATGCGGCCCGGTTCCTGTAACTGAAGCTCCAGCGGCAGTCCGTAAGGACCCACCACCCGGTCGTCGCTGTGCCATGCCGTAAGCAGGGCAGTGATCCGGGCCAGATTCGAGTTCACCGGGGCTTCCCCCGCGCCGTCGAGAACCTCTTGTGTTTCTCGCTGCGACAGCCCCGTCTGAATGGCGATCTGCGCGGCCGAAACCGCAGCACCACTTTTTTCGAGCCTTGTCGCCGCCGTGTTCACAAACACCCGCTTTGCCGTATCAGCGAATTCCGTGTACGAGACGCCATTGCGTAACAGGATCTGGACTAGAGGCCTCAGAAGCCGTGCATACGCCGTCAGCAGCGCTGCCTTAAGGTCGGCTTCCATATTCCTTCGTGTTCGTTATGTGAAACAGATTAGGCCCAAAGTTATGTCGAGTCAACTGAAGTCAAGGGCTTAAATCGGGTACTTGGTGCCGAATAGCACCGTCTGGTACCGACGTTTTGTAAAGTGTTCCGGCAGTCGTAACCGGCGCCCGGCTCTGCGGGGCGGGGCAGTCCCGGAAAGGTCAGGGCTCGATGGACATCCGGACGGCGTGGATGTCTGTGTCCAGCAGGTCGCCCAGGGCGTGGTAGACCAGCCGGTGACGGGCAACGGCGCTCAGGCCCTTGAAACGGTCCGAGGCGATCCGGATGTGAAAGTGGCCACGGCCATCCCGGGCGCCCGCGTGCCCCACATGGAGGTGGCTTTCGTCAGTTATATCCAGAACCAGCGGGTCCAGTTCTGCCCGGAGGCGACTCTCGATCATTGCGATCCGGTCGGCCGGGGCGTGGGGCATCAAGGCATCACCTGGATGAAAGGCTGCACCCGGACGTCCACCCAGACGCCGGCTGCCACGTAGGGGTCGGCGTTCGCCCAAGCCTTTGCATCTTCCAGACTCGCGAATTCCGCCACTATCAGGCTGCCGCTGAAGCCGGCACTCCCGGGCTCGGTCGTGTCCACTCGCGGGTGCGGGCCGGCAAGCACCAGTCTCCCCTGGTCCCGCAGCCCGGTCACCCGTGCCAGGTGCGCGGCGCGTGCAGCCAGGCGGCCAGCCAGGCTGTCCGGAGCATCCGTCCCGGAGATTGCGTAGAGCATCACTTTTCTTCCGTGGCGCGGTTGCTGAGCCATAGCCCCTGGAGCAGGGCGAACACCAGCGTCATGCCCGTCAGGCCAAAGAGCTTGAAGTTCACCCAGACGCCCTCGGGATATCGATAGGCGACGATGATGTTTGCCGCGCCGGACACCAGGAAGAAGGCCACCCACATCAGGTTCAGCTTCTGCCAGTCCGACGGCGCGAGGCGAAACTCGTCACGTGCCACGGACTCGAGGATGCGCTGGGCAACCGTGCGGTCACCAATGTAGCGGCTGCCCAGGAAGATGGCTCCGAACAGCCAGTTCAGGACAGTCGGCTTCCACTTGAAGATGAGGTCGTTGTTCAGGAGAAGACTGATCCCGCCGAGGACCACGACGAGTGCCGCCGACGCCAGCAGCATGCGGCTTACCGTCCGCTTCACGAGCCAGATGACCGTCACCTGCAGGGAAATTGCCACCATGATCACGAGGATCGCGGTTTGCATTTCGCGGGTCAGCCAATAGGCCACCGCGAAGGCCACGATAGGCAGCAGGTCAACCAATGCTTGCATGGTCAGGAACTGGTGTGGATCCGGGCGCACATGATACGCAAGCCGCCGTCATCCGGGGCGCCCAGCGGTGCCGCTAGAATGCGGGAATGACCCAGCGCTTCATCGTCCATCCCGACAACCCCCAGCGTCGCCTGATCCAGCAGTCGGTGGAGATACTCCGCCGCGATGGCTTGATCGTTTACCCCACTGATTCGTGCTACGCGTTTGGCTGGCATCTTGGTGATCACGACTCGGCGGGCCGCCTGCAGCGCATCCGCGGTACGGGCAAGGACCACAATTTCACGCTGATGTGCCGGGATCTCTCCGAGATCGCTACATATGCCAAGGTGGAGAACTGGTGCTACCGGCTGCTGCGGGCCCATACCCCGGGGCCGTACACCTTCATCCTGAAGGCGACCCGGGAAGTGCCCCGGCGGTTGCAGAACCCCAAGCGGCAGACCATCGGCATCCGGGTGCCGGCCCACCCCGTGCCCCTGGCGCTCCTGGAGGCGCTCGGCGAACCCATGATGAGCTCGACCTTGCTGTTGCCGGGCCAGGATCTGCCCCTGTCGGATCCTGAGGAGATATCCAGTAGTCTCGCGGGCCGGATAGACCTGCTGATCGACAGCGGCAGCTGCGGCATCGAGCCGACCACCGTCGTGGACGTGACCGGGGACTTTCCGGTAATCGTTCGCCAGGGGCGGGGGGCCAGCACTGCGTTCGCCTAGCAGGGGCGAGGGCAGCGCATACCCGTATACTCGCCGCATGGCTGACATGGATGTTGCTGCGACGATCCAGCTGCTCTCAGCAGCCGTCATCCCCGTCATCTTCGCCATCACCCTGCACGAGGTTGCCCACGGCCTGGTGGCGCGGCGCTTCGGGGATCGTACCGCCGAACTGCTGGGACGGCTGACCCCGAATCCTCTCAGGCATATCGACCCGGTCGGCTCCGTGGCGGTGCCGCTGGTCCTTGCCTTCCTGAACCTGCCGCCGTTCGGGTGGGCGAAGCCGGTCCCGGTAAACCCGCGAAACCTGCGCAGGCCGAAGCAGCACATGGTCCTGGTCGCGGCGGCAGGCCCCGCCAGCAACTTCGTGATGGCGCTCATCTGGGCCATCGGCTTCGCGCTGGTTCTCCACACGCCCGTGCCCAATCAGGGCGTCCGGCAGTTTCTGCTGTCGATGGCCCAGATCGGCATCTACTTCAACGTGTTGCTGGCGATATTTAATCTGATGCCTGTTCCACCCCTCGACGGTGGTCGTGTGTTGCGCGGGCTCGTGCCGGAGGCGCTGGGGCGGAAGCTCGATGCCATCGAACCCTATGGCCTTATAATCGTGATGGGTTTGCTGGCACTGGGGGTCCTGGGCCAGGTTGTCGCGCCACTGGTGGAGCTGGTGTCGGGGCTCTTCTTCTCAATTGCTCGCGTCTGATGCCGGACTATCCCTAGTTCATGACGAATACAGAACACGATCCTGCGCCACCGCATTTGACGGTGGTTCATGACGCCGACGCTCCCCGCAATGCCGTTCTGACCGCGGAGGAGGCGGGCGGCAATCCTGCCCAGGCGGAGATGCCCTTCGCGCTGGTGGCGGGCGAGCCGGTCACCCAGCTGCCCCAGGACCTGTACATCCCGCCCTTTGCCCTCGAGGTATTTCTCGAAGCCTTCGAGGGGCCACTGGACCTGTTGCTGTATCTGATCCGGCGGCAGAACCTCGACATCCTGAATATTCCCATAGCCGAGATCACGACCCAGTACGTCCAGTACATAGAGCTGATGAAGGACTTGCAGCTGGAACTGGCTGGTGAGTACCTGCTGATGGCGGCGATGCTGGCCGAGATCAAGTCCCGCATGCTCCTGCCACGCATTGGCGAGGAAGAGAATGAGGAGGCGGACCCGCGCGCCGAGCTGGTGAGGCGCCTCCAGGAATATGAGCGCTACAAGCAGGCGGCCACCGATCTGGACACGGTCCAGCGACTCGAGCGGGATTTCTTCCAGGCCAATGCGGAAGTCACGGAGCGCACGGTCGTTACTCGCTTGCCGGACCTGACGCTGAAGGAGCTCCTGCTGGCGTTTCGCGACGTCCTCACTCGTGCCGAGATGCTTGCGCACCACCACATCCGCCGCGAGCCACTGTCTGTGCGGCAGCGCATGTCGGAGGTGCTTCTCAAGGTGCAGACCGGGACGTTTGCCGAGTTCCGGGACCTGTTTGATCCGCAGGAGGGCCGCATGGGCGTGACCGTAACCTTCCTGGCCTTGCTCGAACTGCTGAAGGAGGCACTCATCGAGTTGGTGCAGACGGAACCCTATGCGCCGATTCATGTGCGGGCGGCCACCACCCAGCCTCCGTTGGATGCCGGGCTTGACGACCTGACCGCCGGTGGCGCCACGCTCCCGGCCTAATCCCATTTCGATCGGGCAAATATGGAACACCAACAGCTCAAATACATCGTCGAGGCCGCCTTGCTGGCGGCCGGTCGCCCCCTCGACCTCAACGAGCTGCAGTCACTTTTTGGCGATGACGACCCCCCTGGCAAGGACGACCTTCGTGCCGCCATCGCCAACCTCCAGGAGGATTACGCGAATCGCGGAATCGCGGTGCAGGAAGTGGCCAGCGGGTTTCGCGTGCAGGTCCGCTCCAGCATGTCCAGCTGGCTGGCCCGTCTCTGGGAGGAGCGTGCGCCCCGATATTCCCGTGCCCTCATGGAGACCCTTGCCATCATCGCGTACCGGCAGCCGGTGACGCGCGGCGACGTCGAGGACATTCGCGGCGTGGGCGTCACGACCAATATCATGCGCTCGCTGCTCGAGCGGAACTGGATTCGCGTGGTCGGCTTCAGGGATGTGCCGGGCAAGCCCGCCATCTACGGAACCACGAGGGAGTTTCTCGACTATTTCGGCCTGAGGAAGCTGGACGACCTGCCGCCGCTCGCCGATCTCAAGGACCTCGAGGCCTTTACCGCCCAGCTCGAGTTGTCAGACGCGGAATCGCTGCCCGCCGGAGCGGGGGCGCCCCTGGGCGAGCAGCCCGAGGACGACGTGGTGGACCCCGATTCGGAGCTTGCCACGGTCACGCCGATCTCCGAGGCCCGGAGTTACGTCGATGGGCCGGGTGAGCCGGTGGTGGACGAGGCGTCCGGTGAAGTGAGCTCGAACGTCGTCCCGCTGAAAGTCCGCTGATCGCGCCACAGTGAATCCGTCCGCTGCCACAGAGCGCCTGCAGAAGGTACTCGCAGGCGCGGGTGTCGGGTCGCGGCGTGAAGTTGAGCAGTGGATAAAGGCCGGCCGCATAACAATAAACGGCAATATTGCGACCCTGGGGCAGAAAGTAACCGGCCGCGAGAAGATCCTGATCGATGGACGGCCCGTCCCGGCCCTCCGGAGGACGCGGCCGTCACCGCGGGTTCTCGTGTATCACAAGCCGTCCGGCGAGGTCTGTACGCGGAGCGATCCGGAGGGGCGGCCCACGGTGTTCGATCGCCTGCCGCCCGTCCAGGGCAGCCGGTGGATCAACGTCGGACGGCTCGACCTCGCCACCTCCGGCCTGCTGCTGCTGACCACTGACGGCTCGCTGGCCAACGCGCTGATGCATCCTTCACGCGAGATCGAACGCGAGTATGCCGTGCGCGTGCAGGGCACGGTCAGTGACGGGACGCTGGAGAAGATTCGCGCGGGAATACTGCTCGATGATGGCCTGGCGAAGTTCGACAGCGTGGAGCGAACGGGTGGTGATGGCTCCAACCAGTGGTTCACGGTTGTCGTGAGCGAGGGGCGCAACCGGCTGGTGCGGCGTGTCTGGGAGGCGGTTGAATGCCGGGTCAGCCGGCTCATTCGGGTGCGGTATGGTCCCATTGAATTGTCCCGGTCGCTCCGCCCGGGCCATCACCGGCTGCTGAAGGACAAGGAACTCGAGGCGCTTTACGAGTCCGCCGGACTGCGCGAAGCCGGGGAGGGCTGAGCCCGATCCTATTGGCAGTCGAGCGAATGCCCCGTGGTGCCACGGCTCGCCGGACCCAGCAGCCAGAGGTACGGCGCCATCAGGCTGGCCGGTTCCGGCCGCGACAGGGGATCCTCACCCGGATATGCCGCGGCACGCATCCGCGTTCGCGTACCGCCCGGGTTGATGCAGTTGACGCGGATCCGGCCCTCGGTCTCCAGTTCATCAGCCAGGGTCTGCGCAAGTCCCTCGATGCCAAACTTGGAAACTGCGTAGGCGCCCCAGAACGCGCGCCCCTGCCTGCCGACCCCGCTGCTGGTGAACAGGACCGATGCGTCGGCCGATTTCCTCAGCACGGGCATCAGCACCTGCGTGAGGATGAAGGGCACGTTGAGATTGAGGTGCATGACCTGATGCCAGATGCCGATGTCGTAATGTTCGATCGGGGCCCTCTGTCCGAGGATGCCCGCATTGTGCAGCAGGCCATCCAGCCGGCCCCAGGTCCCGGCGACCTGCTCCGCGATCTGGAAGTAGTCGGCGCCCTGGGCCCGGGCGAGGTCAAGGACGGAAATTGCCGGCTCCGGGCCTCCTCGCGCCACGATGTCGTCGTAGACGGCCTCGAGCTTTGACTGGGTCCGGCCGAGGAGGACCACAGTGGCGCCGTGGCTGGCGCAGGCCAGAGCAGCGGCACGGCCAAGGCCATCCCCGGCGCCGGTGATCAGGATGACGCGATCCCGGAGCTCATCCGGCGCGGCGACGTAGGTTCTGGCAGTGGTAGAAAGCATCTCGCTTACCGGCCTTCCTGGAGCAATGTGACGAGTTCGAGCGTGGTTTCCGCGATGTGGTCCGCACCCCACGTTGCCGGATCCTGGCCGGGCTCCACATAGCCATAGCGGGCGGCGATCGTCCTGGTGCCCGCCGCCCGCCCGGCCTCGATGTCGCGGCGCGCGTCCCCCACGTACACCGACCGGCCCGGCTCCGCTGCAAGGCCCAGGCGCTCCAGGGCGAACTGGATCGGAAGCGGATGTGGCTTGCGCTCGGCTACCGTGTCACCGCTGACGGTGCACGCCGAGCGGTCATGCAGGCCCAGGGACTGAAGCAACGGCTCCGTCAGGTGGCGTGGCTTGTTCGTGACCACGCCCCAGGGCACGCCGTCGGATTCCAGCGACGCCAGGAGGGTTTCCAGCAGCGGGAACAGGCGGGTGTCCACGGCCAGTCGTTCGGCGTACCGGGCCAGGTAGCGGCGGTGGAGTTCTCCATCCCGTGCAGGATCAAAATCGGGAAACGCGAGCCTCAGCAACCCGACGGCGCCGTTGGAAACAAATCCGCGAGCCCGTTCAAAGGGAACCATGGCAACCCGTTCCTCGCGGCATATGGCGTTGAGCGCGAAGATCATGTCGGGCGCCGTGTCGAGCAGCGTGCCATCCAGGTCGAAGAGCACGGCAGCCGGCCGGCCGGTCCGGGCCCCGCGCTTCATCGCCCGGAGCCACGCCGGAAGTGGGCAAAGAAATTTACCGCAGGGTCGCCGGTCAGCCGGAAGCTCCGGTTCGCGGGATTATAGGAGCCGCCTTGCAGGGAATTGAGGCTCAGTCCGGCCTTTCGTCCCCAGGCATCCAGCTCGGAGGGGCGAATCAACTGGGAATACCGGTGAGTGCCGCGGGGTACCAGTCGGCTCAGGTACTCCGCGGCGACTATGGCCGTGGCAAAGGACCTGGCCGTCCGGTTGATGGTGGAGAACAGCACGCTGCCGCCGGGCTTGGCGAGCACCGCGCAGGACTGGACGAGCCTGGCAGGATCCGGCACGTGTTCCAGCAGTTCCATGCAGGTCACCACATCGAACGATCCCGGACGTTGTCTGGCAAGGTCCTCGGCCGAAATTTCCCGGTATTCGACTTCGAGTGGTGCAGACTCCACGAGGTGGAGTCGGGCTACTGCCAGCGATTCCGGCGACATGTCGATCCCGGTGACCGTGGCGCCTTGTCGTGCCATGGCTTCTGCGAGCAGGCCACCTCCGCAGCCCACGTCGAGCACCCGTCGGCCGCGGAGTCCGGCGGCCTCGTCGACCCACGCCAGCCGCACGGGGTTGATGTCATGGAGCGTGCTGAATTCGCCATCGGGGTCCCACCAGCGGCTGGCCAGCCGGCCGAAGTGCGCAAGTTCGCTGGGGCTGCTGTTGCCGGCCTCAGTCATTGCCGGCTCCCAGCTTGTGGCCCCAGGCGGCCGCGCGCCCCAGGATTGCACCGGCGTCGGCCAGGAGGGCGCGACCCTCCTGGAGCAGATGTTGCCCGGCGACCCACACGTCGGTGACCTGGTCCCGGGACGTTGCGTAGACCAGCTGCGAGATGGGGGAGTGGACCGGCTGCGTGGCGGGCCGCGCCAGGTCGATGCAGATCAGGTCGGCCTCCTTGCCCGGTACGAGTGAACCCACCCGGTCGCCGAGGCCCAGTGCGCAAGCGCCATTCAGCGTTGCCATCCGGAGCACGGCCGATGCCGGCAGCACATCCGCGCGCCCGGCAACGCCCTTGGCAAGCAGACCGGCGGCGCGCATTTCGCCAAACATGTCCAGATCGTTGTTGCTGGCAGCGCCGTCGGTGCCAATGGCGATGTTGATGCCGGCGGCCGCGAGCCGCGCAACGGGGCAGAAGCCGCTGGCCAGCTTGAGGTTCGACTCCGGGCAGTGAATGACGTGCGCGCCCCGCCCCGCCAGCAGCTCGATATCCTCGGACTCAAGCTGGGTCATGTGCACGGCGGCCAGCAGGGGCGTGACGATTCCCAGGGCATCGAGGCGCTGGAGGGGGCGACGCTGGTACTGCCTCAGGCTGTCTGTTGATTCCCCGGCGGTCTCCAGGACGTGCATCTGGATGGGGGCATCGAGCTCGTCAGCGAGCACCCTGATCTGCTCGAACGTCCGGTCGGCGACGGTGTATGGCGCGTGCGGCGCAAACATGGTGGAAACGCGGGGGTGACCCTTGAACTGGTCGCGCACCGCGAGGCCCTTGCTCAGGTACTCATCGGGCGATTGTGCCCAGACCGTTGGAAACTCCAGCACGATCATGCCGATCGCGGCCCGCATGCCACTCTCGGCCACCGCGCGGGCCATGATGTCGGGGAAGAAGTACATGTCACCGCAGGTCGTGGTTCCGCCCAGCAGCATCTCTAGCAGGGCCAGCTCGGCTCCGTCCCGGATGAAATCCGGCGTGACCCAGCGGGACTCGGCTGGCCATATGTGCCCGTTCAGCCAGGTTTCCAGCGGCAGGTCGTCCGCCAGGCCCCGGAACAAGGTCATGGCCCCGTGGGTGTGGGCGTTGACGAGGCCCGGCATCAGGACATGGCCGGGGCGGTCGATGTGGGGGGCAGCCGGGTAATTCCGGAGCGCGGTCGTGCGCGGGAGGATGGCCAGGATCAGGCCATCCTGCATCACCAGGGCGTGGTCTTCCAGCACGACTCCGGCGGGTTCGATCGGGACGATCCAGCGGGCGCTGATGATGGTGGGGGGCTGGTGCATTCGGGTTTTCCGGCGCCGAGATGATGCCTGATCGCGGCCCATCCCGCAGGCCCGGCTGGCCGATGAATCGTGTTAAGCTAAGCGCTTAATTTCTTGACCATTCTGACGACCCGGTATTTAACACCGCAGCGCCTGAATCGGAGCCGCCGGCCGGCCGGGCAACCGCCTGGGCCGACCTTGCCGGCCAGCGGAGCGCTGCCATGCGGAATCTGCGACATCGATGGCTGAAGTTGCCAAGGAAATTCTCCCGGTAAACCTCGAAGACGAGATGCGTC
>CAZTGY010000068.1:0-10480 GCA_964613445.1 uncultured Chromatiaceae bacterium
CGGGAAAGGGTGTCTCGGCTGAAGCCGCTCCTACAGGCATGCAGTTCACCATCATCAGTTGCACCCGCAGCCGCAGCCGGCGCTGACGGAGGCGCCGCGCGAGCCCTCGCGGGCCTCGTGGACGTGGTCGATGTAGGAGCCCGACACCGGGTTCCGGTCGAAGCTCATGATCGGATCGGCCAGCCGGTCCCGCTCGTAGGGCTTCACCCACGGCTCGATGCCGCTGCAGCCCGCGAGCAGCAGCGAGGCTGCCAGCAGGATGGCCCCGGACCTCATGCCTTCTCCCGGATCAGCTGGCGGATCACGTCCTGGTACTTGCCCTCGTCACCGGGCTGGAAGCCCTGGTGGATGAAGCGCACGTTGCCCTTGCGGTCGACGATCACCGTGCTCGGCATGGCCGACACGTTGTAGAGCTTGCTCACCCCGTTGGCGGGGTCGAGGAGGATCGGGAAGCTGACCGGCACGTCCTTCAGGAAGGCATCCATCAGGCGGGTGTCCTCCTCCACGTTCACGCCGAGCATCGTGAAGCCCAGCGGCCCGTACTTCTTCTGGATCTGCTCGAGCAGCGGCATCTCCTTGCGGCACGGGCCGCACCAGGTGGCCCAGAAGTTGATCAGCACCACCTGGCCCCTGAGGTCACCGAGGGCAACGGCCGGGCCCGCGCGGGACGGCAGGTTGAATGCGGCGGCTGGCGCGGAGGCGTCGCCAGCGGCACTCCCGGTCACGACCGGCGCTGCCAGCAGGGCGGTCGCGATCAGGATTGAACCGAGGACATCCGGCAGTGTCTTGCTCATGGTCACCTCAGAAGAACCAGGAAAGGCCAAGGCTGAACTCGATGTTGTGGGTGGTCTTGTCCTCGCCCGTCACGTCGTTGTCGAACAGGTGGTCGCGCACGTCGAAGCGCAGCGCGATGGAATCCGTCGCCAGGACCCGGTAGCCGGCGCCAAACGTCATGGTGAAGAGGTCCTCGCCCGCGAAGCTGGTGTTACCGGCGCCGCCGATGACGTACAGGGCCGAGTTGAAGGCGTGGTTGCGCCCGATGAATACCTCGCCGGGCAGCAGGTTCCAGCCCACGGCCAGGTTGTAGTAGCTGTAGCTGCGGTCATCCAGGAGTGGCGCCGCCCCCGACAGGACCTCATAGCTGGTGCGATCCACGTCACCGGCATCGGCGTACGTGCCCTCGAGGAACAGGCCCTCGCTCACGTGGTAACCCACGCGCGCGCCATAGATCGAGTTGGAGCCGAAGTCCTCGACGCTGATCATCCCGTAGTAGGCGGTGATCTCGAAGTCCTCGGTGTCGATCTTCGGCGTCGTGATCTCGCGCCGCTCCACCTCCGGCGAGATGACCGGCGCCGAGGCGCCGGCATCCTCCATCGGAGGCTCGTCCCGGCCGAAAAGGCTGCAGCCGGACGTGGCTGCCACCATCCCGGTCAGAAGAAGAACGCGAAGCCTGCTTTCCATTCGTCCAGTTCCTCGTTGTCGTCACGGCTCGTGAAGGCCAGGTAATTGTTGTACTCACCGCGGAACATGAAGCGCCGGGTCACGTACATGCGGAGCCCGAGGCCCACGTGGGCCACCTGGTCCGTGCGGTCCTCCGTCTGCACCAGGGTCGCCTGGGGCTCGATGTGGATCACGCCCGTGCCCAGCGCCGCGTAGGGCGACACGCGCCACTCCGGGAACGGCTGGTGCACGATGTCGGCCGTCGCTATCCAGCCGCTGGAGTAGTCGCCGCTGATGTCGCCCACCCGCAACTCGGTCGACAGGTTGCGGGTGAAGTGATACCCGCCGTAGAGGGAGATCACGCTCGCGCCATCCAGGTCACCCAGCTGGAGACCGACTTCCCAGCGCCGCCCCACGTAGTCGTCGGCCGTCGGGTCATCCAGCGCGGTAGGCCGGCCCGCGGTATCCAGCGTCCCGGCCATCTGGTCCAGCTTCACCCAGCCCTCGACGCCCCTTGCCGTGCGCACCTGGAACCAGTCGGTCCGGCGCTTCACGACGTCGATCCGGTCGCCCTTGTCCACCACATGGAACACCGGGAAGCCCCGCCCGGGTCCCGTGTGGAGCTCGAGGAAGGGCTCCGCCACGACGGCCTCATAGTGGCCCGTCTTGCCATAAGCCGGTGTGACGGAGGGCAAGAAAACGAGGGCTGCAACGAGGATCAGCTGGCGCATGACGTTTCCTGAAGGGTCAGTCGAGGGGCGCCAGGAACGGGTCGTTGTAGTACTGGGCGCCGATGTCCACCCACTCGGAAAGCAGGCGCAGCTCCGCCGGGGTGAGGCGGCCCGCGTGGGAGCCGCCCGCCGCGAAGCGGTTGAAGAAGGTGCCCGAGGCCAGCGCCCCGGCCGTGCTCATCGAGGGACTGACCCCGACCGGGGCGAACACCGGATCACCCGTGACCGGATCCACGCCGACCTGGACCAGCCGGTCCTGGAGATTGGCCCCGTTCAGCTCCTGCTCGTTGTCGCCTGAGAAGAGCTCGCGGTACGCCTTGAAGTGGGTGGCGTCGATGTCGGACGGGCCATCGCTCAGGTCCAGCTGGGCCGCTGGAACCCTGGCAACCATGTTGGCGTCCACCGGCGAATGGCAGCTGGTGCAGGTGTCGTCGTCGAGCACGGTCACGCCATCCACGTCCAGGGTAACGCGGGGCTTGGACCACAGCGGGTGGATGTGCGCCTCGTAGTTGATCGTGATCCGGCAGCCGGGCGCCCAGTCGGTGATGCAGGATCCCGGGGTGGGCACGGGCGTCGTCAGGTCGGCGTAGCGGTAGGCAAAGCTCGCGTCCTTCGCCCGCCCCGCGGCGACGGGGTCCGTCCAGATGTCGTCGTAGACCACGTCCACGCTCGGCGTGATCAGCGCGCAGTCCGTGGCGCAGCTGATCCGCTTCTTCACCTGCGCCATCGTCTCGCCGAAGTCGGCAAAGAACGCGCCTTCCGTGTTCGGGAACGGCTGGCCATCGGCAGGCGCCCCAGCCCAGGCGCTGGCAAAGGCGGCCTTGCGGCCGTGGGACACGCCGCTCTGGGTGACGTGGCAGCCGTTGCAGGTGAGCACCTCGCCGGGCATGACCTGCAGCCAGTTCTGGTGGCGGCTGGTGATGCGGCGCCCATCCCGGTCCAGCACCGAGATCGCCAGTGGCACGTTGGCCGGCACCTTGGCGACCACGGAGCCGTCCGGCTCCACCGGCACGTAACCGAGGATCTCGCGCATGCCCTGGCCCTGGCTGACGCCGAAGGCGCTGTTGTCGAAGTCGCGGAACTCCCGGTCGGGCAGCGCAACGGCCTTCTCGAGGCGCAGGAACCGGGCCTGGCGCTGGTCCGCCGTGGTGACGGCCGGGTCCGCCAGCGCGGCGATGCTGGCGATCGCGGCACCGTCGAAGTCGTAGACGCTGCGGATGTCGATCAGGCCCGCGCCCTCGGCCAGCAGGTCGGGGTCGGCGGCGCCCGTGGTGTCCAGGTCGTAGATGATCGGGGGCACCGTGCGCGGCTGTCCGGCCACGATGTCGCTGACCACCACGCCCTCCTCGGGCGCGAACACCGGCTGCTGGGTGTTGGCAGCCCGGTCGTAGATCCAGACGCCATAGAGCGGCGGGGCGGCGACGGCAGCCGGGTCGGCCAGGGCCGCCGGCGTGCAGGGGATGATCTGCAGCGTCGCGCTCAGCAGGCGGCAGGGGCTCCAGCTGACGAACATCCGGTCCGTGCCGTCGAACAGCGGATACGCCGAACTGAACTCGCCGCCAGGCGATATGGCATCGTCCGTGCGCACGTCGTTGACGACCAGGCGTGCCTGGGCCGGGCCCGCGAGCAGCCCGGCATTCGGCGCCGTGGGCTGCAGGTTCTCGACGAAGTTGGCAGCGTCGATGGCCACCAGGTCGCCGCCGGCCTCGTCCGTCCGGAAGGGCCGGGTGATCGTCAGGATGCGGCCATCGGGCATTTCCCGCGGCTGGATGAACTGCACGATCGCGCCGTCGGTGCCGGTCGCGTGGCTCTGGGCCCCGTAGTACAGCTCCAGCCCCGAGCCGTCCGGGTTCATCCGGTACAGGTTCATCTCGTTGTTGGCCGCGGCGTTGTCCCAGCGCGTGAACAGCACCTGGCCATTCGTGAGGACCGTCGGGTCGAGGTCGTGGCTCTGGTTGAAGGAGACCTGATGGATGTCGGAACCGTCGTCGTTCATAACGTGCAGGACGAACGCAGGCTCGTTGCGGTCCTCGTCCTGGGCATCGAACTGGGGCTTGCCCTCGTCCAGCAACACCGCCTTGGACTGCCGCTGCCGCGTGGACGAGAAGACGATGCGCCCGTCCGGCAGGTAGTGCGGCGCCACGTCGTGGCCCACCTCCGCGTTCAGGTCCGAGGGTATGACGCGGCGAAGCTCGTCCGTGGCCAGAGCGTATTCCCAGATGTTCCAGGTGGGCTGGTCCTCCTCGTCGGCGCCCTCGATGAACGGGCCGCGCATCGCGAAGAGGACCTTCGAGCCATCCCAGGCCATCTCCAGGTCGCGGATGTCGTACAGGCCGCCACCCTGGGTGATGCGGTTGGTGACATTGACCTCGGCGGCCGACACCGCGGCCCGCTCGCGCACGTAGAGGTCGGCGCCGAGGTTGAAGGTGCGCAGCTCGCGGACGTCGGAGGGCTGGACGGCGCCCTGGTCGTCGACGGGGACCGGCCGCTTTACGTAAGCGATGGGAACGTCGACGATCACGGGGTCGGGGTTCTGCCCGCCGCCGACGCCACCGCCGCCACCGCAGGCGGCCAGCACGGCGGCCAGCAACCCGGCAATGGACCTGGCCAGAAGACGAGCCGTCGCGCGCGCGAGCGCGGTCGACGGAATGCTCCGCATCCTTGCAGTCATCATCATCCCCATCACGGCCCGCCCAAGAAAGGGCCGTGATGCATAAGAGCCGATGCGCGGCGCCCAATTGCCCGCGAGATAACGTAATACGTTGGCTTTTCGGCGAACCGTTAAGGCAGTCACAGAACTCCGGACTGCCTCCAAAGCTAAATGCACGACGGCGCGCAAGGCGCCAGGCTTTTGGGATGGGCACAACTTGATCACCTTGCTGTCAGGACGGCGCACTGCCGTCGCTACGTCGGCCCCGCGTGGGCGGATATCGAGCGTGACAGCGCTGTCAGCCCTCGTGGTGCTGGCCAGCGCGGTCGCGGACGCAGGACCACGCGAGCAGGCCCGGCGGATCCATGAGCGCCTGGCGGGCGTGCCGCCGACCGAGGCCGTGCTGGCCGACATGCAGGCCGACGTGGCCGGCAGCAACGCCACCGACGCGGCGTACACGGCCATGGAGAACAGCAGCTTCTACAGCGTGACGCTGAAGAACTTCGCCGCACCCTGGACGAACCGCGACCAGAGCGTCTTCGTGCCGCTCAATGACTACACGGCGACGGTCATCGGGATGGTCCGCGACGACGTGCCGTTCAACACCGTGCTCTCCGCCAACCTGGTCTACGTGGGTTCCGGCGGTGGGATTCCCGCCTACTCGCCCGCCAGCAACGACCACTACCAGGCGCTGGAGGACCAGAACGCCGACCTGAAGACGCGCCTGGTGGCCTCGAGCCAGACGGCGGTCAGCGGCCTGCCCGACTCAGCCACGGCCGGCGTGATGACCACCAGGGCCGCCGCCGAGGCCTTCTTCATCGCCGGCACCAACCGCGCGATGTTCCGCTTCACGATGATGAACCACCTGTGCCGCGACATGGAGCAGGTGCTGGACACCAGCCGCGCGCCGGACCGCATCCGGCAGGACGTGTCGCGCAGCCCGGGCGGCGACAGCCGGATCTTCCTGAACAACTGCATCGGCTGCCACAGCGGCATGGACCCGCTGGCCCAGGCCTTCGCCTACTACACCTTCGATCCGGTGCAGGCCCGCCTCGTCTACACCCCGGGCGTGGTCCAGCCGAAGTACTTCAATAACGACGCCACCTTCCAGTACGGCTTCCGCACGCCCGACGACCAGTGGAGCAACTACTGGCGCGCCGGGCAGAACGCCCTGCTCGGCTGGGACAGCCAGCTGCCCGGCAGCGGCGCCGGCGCCAAGTCCATGGGCCAGGAACTCGCCAACAGCACCGCCTTCGCGCGCTGCCAGGTGGAGAAGGTCTTCCGCAACGTCTGCCTGCGCTCGCCGGTGGACGGCGCAGACCGCGCCCAGGTTGATTCGATGGTCGGTTCGTTCCGGTCCGGCGGCTACAGGCTGAAACAGGTCTTCGCCGAGTCCGCTGCGTACTGCATGGGCGATTGAACGGAGGCTTGGGAACGTGAACGCTGTATCAACGACTGTAGGAGCGGCTTCAGCCGCGACCGCGGTTACCCAGACCTCCGGGTCGCGCCTGAAGGCGCTCCTACGGGCCTCCACGGTTGCCCTCGCGGCCTCGATCCTCGCGGCGTGCGGCGGCGGCGCCGGCACCGAGCGCCTGCCCCCGACCGGCGTCACGCCACCGTCGACCTACACGGGCCCGGCCCCGCAGACCGCCGACATCCAGAACTTCATGAACGCGCTCTGGACGAACGTCCGCAACGGCGGCGTGGCGCGCTGCTCCGGGTGCCACGGCACCACGCAGACGCCGCTCTTCGCCCGCGACGACGACGTGAACCTCGCCTGGGCCGCGGCCGACCAGCTGGTGAATCGCAGCGATCCCGGCCTGTCGCTCATCGTCCAGAAGATGGCCGAGGGGCACAACTGCTGGCTCGGCAGCAACCAGGCCGCCATCCAGGCCTGCGCCACGACCATGCAGGCGTGGGTCGACAACTGGGTGTCCGGCACGGCGAGCGGCGGCACCAAGACCATCCAGCTGGTCGCCCCGCCCCTTAAGAACGTGGGCCAGAGCCGCAACTTCCCGGACGACTCCGCCGGCTTCGCGGCCACGGTCTACCCGATCGTCGCGGAATATTGCGCGGGCTGCCACAGCTCCTCGTCCGCCACCCAGCAGTCCCCGTTCTTCGCCGACGAGGACGTGGAAACGGCCTACCAGGCCGTGAAGACCAAGATCAACCTGGACAGCCCGGGGAGCTCCCGGCTGGTGCTCCGGCTGCGCGACGAGTTCCACAACTGCTGGGACAACTGCGCGGCGAACGCCCAGGAGATGGAGGATGCCATTCGCGCGTATGCCCAGCAGATTCCGGTGACGTCGGTGGATCCGGCGCTGGTGATCAGCCGGGCGCTGACGATGTACGACGGCACCGTGGCGAGCGGCGGCAGCCGCTACGAGGCGGGCCAGGTCGCCCTCTGGGAGTTCAAGGAAGGCAGCGGGACGACCGCCTTCGACACCAGCGGCGTGCAGCCGGCCATCAACCTGACGCTGTCGGGTGACATCGCCTGGGTCGGCGGCTGGGGCATCAACATCCGCAGCGGACGCGCGCAGGGCACCACGACCGCCAGCCGGAAGCTGCATGACCTGATCACGGCGACCGGCCAGTACAGCATCGAGGCCTGGGCCGCCCCCGCCAACGTGAATCAGGAGGAGGCGCGCATCGTCACCTACTCCGCCGGCTCGACGCTGCGCAACTTCACCATGGGCCAGACGCTGTACAGCTACGACTTCATCAACCGCAGCAGCACGTCCGGCGCCAACGGCTCCCTGCTGCAGACCCTGGACGACGACGAGGACGCCCAGGCGACCCTCCAGCACGTCGTGATGACCTACGACCCCGTCGCGGGCCGGCGCATCTACGTGAACGGCGTCTACACCGAGGACATGGACCCGGCCGCTGGCGGCACCCTCGGCGACTGGGACGACAGCTTCGCCCTGGTGCTGGGCAACGAGCCGTCGGGCGACCGGCAGTGGCAGGGCGTGATCCGCCTGGCTGCCGTGCACAACCGCGCCCTCACGCCCGAGCAGGTCCAGCAGAACTACGACGCCGGCGTCGGCGAGAAGTTCTTCCTGCTGTTCGACGTGAGCGCCCACAGCGGCGTGCCGGGCAGCTACGTGCTCTTCGAGGTCAGCCAGTTCGACAGCTACAGCTACCTGTTCAACCGGCCGACCTTCGTCAGCCTGGATCCGGACTGGGTGCCGTCGACCCCGATCCCGGTGCGCGGCCTGCGCATCGGCGCCAATGGCGTGGTCCTGCCCATCAGCCAGGCCTACCGGAACCTGGACACGTCGGTCAGCGTGGCGAACGGCTACTCGGCCGCCACGGGCCAGGTGCTGTCGAGCCTCGGCACGGTGATGCCCCTGGAGAAGGGCCCGGACCAGGACGAGTTCTTCCTGACCTTCGACGTGCTCGGCAACGACACCAACGTGGTGACCGAGCCGGCGCCCCTGACCCCGCCGCCGCCCGCCGACGGCGACCCGGTGGCGGATATCGGCGTGAAGACCTTCGACGAGATCAACGCCACCATGGCCGCGATCACCGGCGTCTCGCCGAACCAGCCGGCCGTGAAGGCCACCTACGCGCTGGTTCGCCAGCAGCTGCCGGCGGTCGTCGACCTGAACGCCGTCCTGGCCTCGCACCAGGTGGGCATCGCCCAGCTGGCCATCGAGTACTGCAACGCGCTCGTCGAGGACAGCACGCTGCGGACCAGCCTGTGGGGCGGCTTCAACTTCGGCGCGCCGGCGAACACGGCCTTCGACACCGGTCCTGAGCGGGACCAGATCTTCGTCCCGCTGCTGACCCGGGCCATGAACACCAACGTCATGACCCAGCCCGACGAGGCAGCGGTGCGCATGGAGCTCGACAACCTGACGACGGACCTGGCTTCCTGCGGCGGCGCCTGCGCCGCGGACCGGACGAGGACCATCGTGAAGGCAGCCTGCGCCGCGACGATCGGCAGCGCCGTCACCCTGGTGCAGTAGGAGCGCCTGTAGGAGCGCCTGTAGGGGCGCCTGTAGGGGCGCCTGTAGGAGCGCCTTCAGGCGCGAAGCAAAAGGACAACGGACATGGCACGCAACCGCAAGACCAGGAATTACTTCGAGCCGCAACGGCACCCCGATCATCCGCGGCCCGTCACCCGGCGCCAGCTGATCGCGCAGGGCTTCATGGCAGGCACGGCGACCGTGGTCGGCGCGGGGGTCTTCAGCCTGTTTGCCAACCCGCGGGCGGCCTACGCCGCCCTGGCCCCGGACCTGGAGGCCTTGAAAGCCAGCTGCGGCATCGCCACCCAGGGCGCCGGCAAGATCCCGTTCATCTGCTTCGACCTGGCGGGCGGCGCCAACATGGCGGGCTCGAACGTGCTCGTGGGCGGCGCCGGCGGCCAGCTCGACTTCCTCTCCACCGCGGGCTACAGCAAGCTGGGCCTGCCGGGCGACATGACGCCGCCGGTCGTCAGCGCGATCACCCAGCAGGACCACGTGGACCAGACGCTCGGCCTCGCCTTCCACAGCGACAGCGCCTTCCTCCGTGGCATGCTGACCGCCGTGTCCGGCGGCACCGCCGCCAGCATCAACGGCGCCGTGATCCCGGCCCGGTCGGAGAACGACACGGGCAACAACCCCCACAACCCGATGTACGGCATCGCGCGCGCCGGCGCGGACGGCTCGCTGCTCGGCCTGATCGGCTCGCGCAACTCCGACTCCGGCGGCAACTCCATGGCGCCGGTGATGATGCTCAATGCGGAGGACCGGCCGACGAAGGTGGACCGGCCCAGCGACGTGACCGGCCTGGTCGACACGGGCGCCCTCGTGGGCCTGCTGAACCAGGCGGACGCGGTGAAGGTGCTCGAGTCCATCCAGCGCGTCAGCGACATGAAGCTGCAGCGGGTCGACACGCGGCTCACGGTGACCCAGGACGACGTGGTCAAGGACCTGGTGAACTGCGGCTACGTGAAGTCGGCCGACATCGCGGACCGGTTCGGCGACCCGTCCAGCCTGAACCCGTCCATCGATCCGGACATCGTGGGCCCGACCGGCATCTTCAGCCAGGCCGAGTTCGACAGCAGCGACGAGTTCCGCAAGACCGCGTCCGTGATGAAGCTGGTGATCAACGGCTTCGCGGGCGCCGGCACCATCACCATGGGCGGCTACGACTACCACGGCGGCCGCCGCGCCGAGGGCGAGGTCAAGGATTTCCGGGCGGGCCGCTGCATGGGCGCCTGCCTGGAGTACGCGGCGCGGGTCGGCGTGCCACTGATGATGTACGTCTTCAGCGACGGCTCCCTCTCCAGCGACGGCGCCATCGACAGCACGGTGGACGGCCGCGGCAAGGGCGAGTGGACCAGCGACAACCAGTCCACGGCAGCGTCGTTCTTCCTGGTCTACAACCCGGGCGGGCGCGCCACGCTCATGGGCGGCACGCCGGAGCAGCAGGCCAGGCGCCAGCAGCTCGGCTACTTCCGCGGCGATGGCTCGGTGGAGACGGCGGCGACGCCGGCGGCGAACAACGTCAACCTGCTCGTGGAGACGGTACTGCTCAACTACATGGCGCTGCACGGCGAGCAGGGCAACTTCGCCACGCTGTTCCCGGGCCATGGCCTCGGCTCGCCGGCGCTGCGCGACTCGCTCACGGCCTTCCAGCCGATCGTCAGCGGCACGATCTGACGGTGCGC
>CAZTGY010000069.1:0-10364 GCA_964613445.1 uncultured Chromatiaceae bacterium
AACGAGGAACAGGCGCCACCTACCCCGCCCGTAGGAGCGGCTTCAGCCGCGACCGGATCGCCCGACCCGGAGGTCCAGATACTGGAAGGCAAGGTCGCGGCTGAAGCCGCTCCTGCCGGAGGATTGAATGCGAGGCAGCTCTCGCTTGCCGCCGTCCAGGACCTGGCGATGGCTCCCGCACCGCCGCCCTGCTGTTGGGCGGTCCAGAGTCCCGAGGACCGCGAGACCTACGCCCACCTGGACGAGAACCCCGTGCGGCTGGCGAGCGAGCAGCCCGTCTCCACCTTCAGCATCGACGTGGACACCGGCTCCTACGCCAACGTCAGGCGCTTCCTGAATGACGGCATCCTGCCCCCGGAAGACGCCGTGCGGGTCGAGGAACTGGTCAACTACTTCAGCTACGACTACCCCGTGCCCGCCAGCCGCGACCAGCCGTTCACGGTGAGCACCGCCCTGGCGCCGGCACCCTGGAACCCGGACAAGGTGCTCCTGCAGGTGGGGCTGAAGGGCTACGAGATCCCGGCGGAGCGCCGGGCGCCGGCCAACCTGGTGTTCCTCATCGACGTGTCCGGGTCCATGCAGGACCCGGACAAGCTGCCGCTGCTCAAGAATGCCTTCCGGCTGCTGGCCGGGCAGCTGAAGGCCGCCGACCGGGTGGCGCTGGTGGTCTATGCGGGAGCCGCGGGCACGGTACTGCCGCCGACGCCCGGCAACGAGCAGGCCCGGATCCGTGTCGCGCTGGACCAGCTGGAGGCCGGCGGCAGCACCAACGGCGCCGGCGGCATCCGGCTGGCTTACGACCTGGCCCGCCAGGCCTATATAAGAGGTGGCATCAACCGCATCGTCCTGGCCACGGACGGTGACTTCAACGTGGGCACGACGGACTTCGATGCCCTGGTCGATATCGTCGAGCGGGAGCGGGACGATGGGGTGTCCCTGACGACCCTCGGCTTCGGCACCGGCAACTACAACGACGAGCTGCTGGAGCGCCTGGCCGATGCCGGCAATGGCAATCATGCCTATATAGACACGCTGAACGAGGGCCGCCGGGTCCTCGTGGAGCAGCTCTCCGGCACGCTCCAGACCATTGCGAAGGACGTGAAGGTCCAGGTGGAATTCAATCCGGCGGCCGTGGCCGAGTACCGCCTGATCGGCTACGAGAACCGGCTGCTGCGCCGGGAGGACTTCAACAACGACCGCATCGACGCGGGCGACATCGGCGCGGGGCATACGGTGACGGCGCTGTACGAGCTGACGCTGGCCGGCAGCCCGGCCCGGCTCATGGACCCGCTGCGCTACGGCCGGGTGGCTGCCCCGCCAGCGGCCGGCCCGGCCACGGAACTGGCCCACGTCCGGCTGCGCTACAAGGCACCGGATGGGGACAAGAGCCGCCTGATCGAGCAGCCTGTGCGCCACGCCGACCTCCAGGCCAGCCTGTCCGGGGACCTGCAGTTCGCGGCCGCCGTCGCCGCCTTCGGGCAGAAGCTCCGCGGTGGCGACTACCTGGGCCAGTTCGGCTACGGCGACATCGCACGGCTCGCCGCCGGCGCCCGCGGCGACGACCCCAGCGGCTATCGCGGCGAGTTCGTCTCGCTCGTGAAGCTGGCCGACAGCCTTGCCGCGGTGGCTACCGGTCACAATGGCGCGCCGGACACCGACCCTGACGGCGCCCAGGTGCGACGCTAGTCACAACGGGGCCGTTCACCCGCCGGGCCGGCTGGCATATGCTGCCGGCCATGGCGGGTGAATCCGACGACGCGCAGCTGATGACCCGGTACGCGAACGGCGACGTCGCGGCATTCAATAAGCTATACGGCCGCCACAAGGGCCCCCTCTACCGCTACTTCCTCCGCCAGTGCGGCAATCCCGAAACGGCGGCGGAGCTGTTCCAGGAGGTCTGGATCCGCATCGTCAAGGCGCGCGAGCGCTACGAGCCCAAGGCGCGCTTCACGACTTACATGTACCAGATCGGGCACAACTGCCTCGTCGACCACTATCGCAAGACCGGTCGGTCGCTCACCGACGGCAACGGCGAGGCGGAAATCGCGGAGCTGCCGGACCCCCTGGCCGAGGAACTGGATCCCGCCTTCGCCTCCGCCCGCTGGTCCCTGGTGGACTGGGAGCAGAGCCAGGCCGATTCGGCGCCGGGACCGGAGGCCGCGAACTCGGTCGCCCAGCGTGCCGCCCGGCTCTGGGCCGCCCTGGAGACACTCCCGCCCGAGCAGCGGGAGGCGTTCCTGCTGCACGAGGAAGGCGAGTTGGGCCTCGCGGAGATCGCCGCCGTGACGGGTGCCAACGCAGAAACGGTGAAGAGCCGGCTCCGGTACGCGGTGAAGAAGCTCCGCAGCGCACTCGGCGACCTCGCGCCCGCCGGATCACGGGAGGCGTTGTCATGAGCAACGGCACAACGCCCCGGGACGACGCCGAGCTCGAGAGTTTCCTCCGGCGCCAGTCGCCGCTGTCGACGGCTTACGACGCCCTGGAGCCGGTGCAGCCGCCCGAGGTGCTCGACGGGAAGATCCTCGCCATGGCGAAGGGCGCCGCCGGCAAGCCGGCCCCGGCAGCGAAACCGGCGCCGAAGCCCGAGGGTGCCCCGCCAGCCGCGGCGGGCACCGGCAAGCCGTCGTCGCCGAGGCCGGCGGCCGCGCCCGGCCCGTCCGTGGCGGCGAAGGAACCCGTCGCTCGTCCGCCCGGCGGGGGTACCGACGACGAGGATGACGAGCTACCCGTCGTGCGCCGCCCGCGCTGGCTCGTGCCAGCGGCGCTGGCGGCCTCCATGCTCGTCGCCGTCGGGGTGGGCGTCGCCCTGCTGGGCACCGGCCCGTCCGGCCCGGGCGCCGACCGCGGTACCGACGCGGGCGCCACGGGTGCCCTGGGGTCCCTGTTCGCCAAGCGCGCACGGGAGCGCAACGCGGCGGACAAGGCGGCGGCCGAAGCTGCTGCCGCCGCTGCCAGCCAGGAAGCCGAGGCCGAGCGGGCGCCTCTGCCGCCACCGCCCTTCTTTGAACCCGAGGGTCCCCAGGTACAGGACCTGGATACGGCCATTGCCATGATCCGCAAGGAACTGGTGCTGGCGAGCCAGCTGGCCGCCATTGCCGAGGAGGCGAAGGCGGGAGAACAGGAACGGCAGGCTTCATCCCGCCAGGCACCCGCGCCCGCCGGGTCGGCCGGCCTGGTCGCAGACACGGCGGCACCGTCGGCACCGACGGGCGCGGCGGCGGCCGAGGCGGCCGGCGCCGCGGGCGTCATCCAGCCCCGGGACCGTCGCCTGGCCAAGATCCTCGAGCTCTATGACGGCGGCAATCCCGACCTGGCTGCAGCGTCCCTCGAGATCTTCCTCCGGGACTTCGAGGACGACCCGATCAGCCAGCGCATCATCGAGGCTCAGCCGAAGGACACTGACGTCGCGGTGGAGTAATCCCGGGGCAGGCCATGACCAACATCGAGTCCGTCCTCCACGAGTCCCGCAAGTTCCCGCCGCCCGCCGCGTTCACCGCAGCAGCCCGCATCCGGCCGGCCGACTTTGCCGCCCTCCGGGCCGAGGCCGAGCGGGACCACGTGGCCTACTGGGGCCGCCTGGCCAGCGAGGAACTGCGCTGGCACGTGCCCTTCAGCAGGATCCTGGACGACTCCAGGGCCCCCAACTTCCGCTGGTTCACCGACGGCGAGATCAACGCCAGCTTCAACTGCCTCGACGTGCACCTGGGGCCCCGGGGCGACAAGGCCGCGATCGTCTTCGAGGGCGAGCAGGGCGATAACCGCACGCTCACCTACCGGCAGCTGACGGCGGAGGTCTGCCAGCTGGCAAATGCCCTGAAGGCCCTGGGCGTGTGGCCCGGCGACCGGGTGGTCATCTACATGCCGATGGTGCCGGAGGCGGTGATCGCCATGCAGGCCTGCGCCCGCATCGGCGCCACGCACTCGGTGGTCTTCGGCGGCTTCTCCGCCCACTCGTTGCGGGACCGGATCCTGGACGCCGGCGCCAGGCTCGTGATCACGGCCGACGGCGGCTGGCGTGGTGGCAAGGTCGTCCCGCTGAAGCAGGCGGTCGACGAGGCGCTGGACGGCGGCTGCGACTCCGTCGGGAAGGTCATCGTGCTGAAGCGCACGGGCCAGCCGGTGGCCATGGCCAGCGGCCGCGACCTCTGGTGGTCCGATGCCGTGGCGAACCAGCCGACGGATTGCGAACCCGCCTGGGTGAACGCCGAGCACCCGCTCTACCTGCTCTACACCTCAGGCTCCACGGGCAAGCCCAAGGGCATCCAGCACTCGACGGCGGGCTATCT
The DNA here is from genome assembly GCA_964613445.1 of uncultured Chromatiaceae bacterium. Classification (GTDB taxonomy): domain Bacteria; phylum Pseudomonadota; class Gammaproteobacteria; order Steroidobacterales; genus SHZI01. The sequence continues at coordinate 4,287 of CAZTGY010000069.1, forward strand.
GCTCGGCGCCAAGCTGACGGCCCAGTGGATCTTCGACTTCCGCGAGGACGACGTCTTCTGGTGCACGGCCGACGTGGGCTGGGTCACCGGCCACACCTACGTGTGCTACGGACCGCTGGCGGCGGGCGCCACCATCGTCATGTACGAGGGCGCGCCGGTGTATCCGGACGGTGGCCGCTTCTGGAGCATCTGCGAGCGGCTGGGCGTGACGATCTTCTACACCGCGCCAACGGCACTCCGGGCGCTGATGAAGCTGGGCGACGACATCCCGAACAGCTACGACCTGTCGAGGCTGCGCCTGCTGGGCACGGTTGGGGAGCCCATCAACCCGGAGGCCTGGATCTGGTACCACACGGTCATCGGCAAGGCGCGCTGCCCGATCGTCGACACCTGGTGGCAGACCGAGACCGGCGCCACGATGGCGAGCCCGCTGCCGGGCGTGACCGCGACCAAGCCGGGATCCTGCACGCTGCCCATCCCCGGCATCGACATGGCCATCGTCGACGAGGACGGCGACCCGGTGACCAACCCGGACCAGGGCGGCTGGCTCGTGGTGCGGAAGCCCTGGCCGTCCATGCTGCGCACGATCTGGGGCGACAACGAGCGATATCTCTCGACCTACTGGGCGAAGTTCGGCAACCGCTACTACGTGGCGGGGGACACGGCTTACCGGGATGCCGACGGCTACTTCTGGGTGCTCGGCCGGGCCGACGATGTATTGAAGGTGTCCGGCCACCGGCTCGGCACCGCGGAGGTGGAGAGCGCCTTCGTGGCCCACCCGCGGGTCGCCGAGGCGGCGGTGGTGAGCCGGCACCACGAGATCAAGGGCGAGTCGATCTTTGCCTACGTGGTGCTGAAGGGCCAGAGGCCCACGGGCAGGGACGCGGAGAAGCTGGCCAACGAGTTGCGGGAGTTCGTGGGCAGGGAGCTCGGCGCCATCGCCAAGCCCGACGACATCCGTTTCGCCGACAACCTGCCCAAGACGCGATCCGGCAAGATCATGCGCCGCCTGCTGCGCGCCATCGCGCGCGGCGAGCCCATCACCCAGGACGTTTCGACCCTGGAGAATCCCGCGATCGTGGAGCAGCTGCGGGGCGAGGGGTAGCCGTTTTCGGCGAAAGCCCGGCCTCAGCGCGGCAGCGCGTAGGCCACGAGCCAGTCGGAGACGTTACGGAAGCCCGTGACGACGTGGCCACCGGCGGCAACCACGACGAACTGGCGGCCGTCCACCTCGTAGGTCATTGGTGTCGCCAGGGCGGACGCCGGCGTGGAGACCTCCCAGAGCCGGGCGCCCGTGTCCACGTCGAAGGCGCGGAACTTCTCGTCGGCGCTCGCACCGATGAAGACGAGCCCGCCCGCCGTGATCGTGGGGCCGCCGGACAGCGGCGTGCCGAAGCGGAGTGGCAGCGGCACCGGCATCAGCTTGTCCAGAGTGCCGAGCGTGAAGCGCCAGGCCTGGCGCGTGTCGCCCTTCAGGTCGATCGCCAGCAGCTCGCCCCAGGGCGGCGGCGTGCAGGGCGAGAACAGGGGCGAGAGGACGGGGCCGAACTGGAAGGCGTAGGGCGTCCCGGCCATGGGCGTGGGCGGCCCGATCGGGCCCATGCGCGGCTGGTTCAGCTCCTCCTCGGTGACGTCGGCCGTGCGCTTCAGGCGCGTGTAGATGGGGGCCTGGGAGACGGGCAGCACCAGCAACTGGCGCGCCGGGTCCCAGGCGGCGCCGCCCCAGTTGTTGGCTGAGGCAATGAGCAGCGTGCCGTCGAGGCTCGGCGGCTCGTAGAGTCCCGCGCGGCCGAAGGACTGAAGCTTGCGGCGGCAGGCGGCGCGGTCGAACGCCGTGAAGCCCCAGGCATCATCCGCCGTGTACTTCATGGCACCCACGGGCGCCGGCCGCACGGGGAACGGCTGCGTGGGCGACAGGACCTCGCCCGGGACGCCATCGGTGGGCACGGGCCGCTCCTCCACCGGGAAGACCGGCACGCCCGTTTCCCGGTCGAGGACGAAGATCAGGCCCTGCTTGGTGAGCTGGATGACCACGGGCACCTTGCGGCCATCCCGCTCGAGGTCCACCAGGATGGGCTGCGCCGGCAGGTCCAGGTCCCACACGTCGTGGTGCACGACCTGGAAATGCCAGGCCACGCTGCCGTCCGCTGCCCGGAGCGCCACCACCGAGTTGGCGTAGCGGTTGTCGCCCGGCCGGTGTCCGCCAAAGTTGTTCGGTGCAGCCGTTGCCGTGGGCAGGAAGAGCAGGCCGCGGGCGGGATCCACGGACATCATGCTCCAGACGTTGCCGCCGCCGGTCTGCGCCAGGGCTTCGCGGGTCCAGCCCAGTGCCGCCGGATCCGGCGCGTCGTGGGGGATCGGATCGAACTTCCAGCGCAGGGCGCCCGTGCGCGCATCGAAGGCCCGCACCTCGCCGCGGGGACTGTCGGCCCGCCAGAACTTGGTGTTGTCCGAGCCGCCGATCACCACGAGGTCGCCCACGGTCACCGGGGGCGCAGAGAACTGGACATCGCCAACCTTGAGATCCGGCGCGTCGTCGTGGATGTCCGGCCCGACGTCCACCGTGCCCCCGGTACCGAAATCCGCGCACGGCCGGCCCGTCACGGCGTCCAGGGCAATGAGGCGCAGGTCCTTGGTGCCGGTGAAGATGCGGTGCCTGCAGGCCGCGTCGGCCGGCGCGGCTGCGTCCTCCCAGTAGGCCACGCCCCGGCACAGGAACTTGTTGCCCACCGGGCCCAGCTCGATCTTCGGGTCGTAAACCCAGCGCTCCTTGCCGGTGGCCGGGTCGAGCGCGATGACGCGATTCATCGCCGAGCACAGCACGAGCGATTGCCCGGCCGCCCTGGGCACCAGGATGGGAGTGACGTTCAGGGCCGCCAGCGGGCGGTGCTCGGGGTGGCGTCCGATGTCGCCGGTGCGGTAGCTCCAGGCGAGCTGCAGGGACCCCACGTTCTCCCGGTTTATCCGGTCCAGGGATGAATAGTGCGACCCGCCGGGGCCGCCTCCGTAGTGCTGCCAGTCATCGCGGTCGCCGGCTGGTGCGCCCGGCGGGGTGGCCAGCAGCAGGGAGGCACAGGCGGTGAGCAATCCTCGGGCGTTCATGGGCGGGCATGGTGCCGGGTTGCGGCGGGGAAAGTAACTGGCACGTGAGCGGGCTCGGGCTGGATGGGCCATGACCCGGACTGGCTACTGTCAAATCACCTTCGGGCAGGTGCCGGGACCGGCGTAGGCTTGGGCCTTCACAGGCTGCTGTCGCCGGGCACCCAGGCCCGGTGGCCACCGTGTGGAGCACGGCAACGGATGAATGTCCCAGAGCGATCAGCGGGTCGGAATCCAGGGCTTCTCCGCGGCATCCTGTTCCTTGCCCTGGCGTGCACGGCGTCCCACGGCCGCGCCGCTGACCAGGACGCCGACGGGGTCGCCGACGACATCGACAACTGCACCCTGTTGTCCAATCCGACCCAGTGCGACTCGGATGCCGATGGCTACGGCAATCGCTGCGACGGGGACCTGAACAACAACGGCGCCACCAATGCCCAGGACAACGTCCTGTTCCGCGCCCAGCTTGGCCGGCCGAGCGTCGGCCCCGCCTGGAATCCGGCCGACCTGAACTGCAGCGGCAGCGTGAACGCCCAGGACAGGACGCTGTTTCGGGGCCTGCTCGGGCAATCGCCAGGCCCCGCCGCCGCCGCTTTCGGCCTCGACGTCCGCCCGGCCAACGGCACCTGCATCGCCCCGCCGCGACCCACCGGCAACGCCCAGGTGGCCACCATCGACGCCTATCCCGCGGCTCCGGCATTCGCTGAACCGACGAAGATCATCCAGGCGCCCGGCGACGGTTCCCGCTGGTTCGTGCTGGAGAAGGGCGGGCTGATCCGGAGCTTCAGCGTGTCCAACCCGGCAGCCGTGACGAACTGGCTCGACTTTCGCAGCAAGGTGAACAACAGCTACCAGGAGACGGGCATGCTCGGCATGGCCTTTCATCCGAACTATCCCGCCACGCCGGAAGTGTATGTCTCCTACACCGGCGATCCGCCCGGCATCGTCTCGAAAGTCTCCCGGGTGATACTCGACAACGTCACGACGCCGGCCAACATCACCGAGCAGGTCCTGATTCGGGTCAACCAGCCCTTCGACAACCACAACGGGGGTGACATCGCCTTCGGCCCGGATGGCTTCCTGTACCTCGGGATCGGCGACGGGGGCAGCACCGGGGACCCACAGAACAACGCCCGCAACCCGACCCGGCTCCTGGGCAAGATGCTGCGCATCAACGTGCTGGGCGTGCCGTTTCCAGGTACCGGTTACAACATTCCGGCCGGCAATCCCCATGCCGCGAACCCGAAGTGCGGGCCCGGGGCGAATGCCCTGCCCTGTCCCGAGATCTACGCCTCCGGCCTGCGCAACCCCTGGCGCTGGTCCTTCGACGCGCCCACCGGCCAGCTCTGGGCGGGCGATGTCGGCCAGAACTCGTGGGAGGAGGTGGACGTGATCGAACTCGGGGGCGACTACGGCTGGCGCTGCCGGGAGGCGACCCACCCGTACAACTCGTCCGGCTGTCCGGTCGCCGGGCTGACGGACCCCATTGCGGAGTACGCGCACACCGGCGGCAACAATGCGATCACCGGCGGGTTCGTCTACCGGGGCGCCGCGCTGACGGCCCTGCAGGGCCGCTACGTCTTTGCGGACTTCGGCTCCGGCCGCATCTGGGCGCTCAAGCCGGACGGCCAGGGAGGCTACGACAACGACGAACTCGTGGACACCCCCTACAACATTTCTGCCTTCGGCACCGATGCCGCCGGTGAGCATTACTTCGCCGACTACGGCAACGGCCGGATCCGGCGGCTGGTCGCCGCGGGCCCGGTAACGCCGGACACGATTCCGGCCAGCCTGGGCGCCACCGGCTGCATGCTGCCGGGGGACCAGCGCCAGCCGGCCACCGGGCTGGTCCCTTACGGTGTCAACGCGCCGTTCTGGTCCGACGGCGCCACCAAGACCCGCTACCTGGCCCTTCCCGACGGAGCCACCATCAACGTGGAGCCGGGCACCGGCAATACCGGCGGTGACTGGGACCTGCCGCCGGGCGCGGTCGTCGTCAAGAACTTCGCGCTCAACGGCCTGCCCGTCGAGACCCGCCTGCTGATGCGCCACCCCGACGGCATCTGGGCCGGATACACCTACGAGTGGAACGCGGAAGGCACGCAGGCGTCACGGGTCATCGGCGGCAAGACGCGCCAGGTGAACGGGCAGACCTGGATCTATCCCGGCGAGGGTGAGTGCATGGGCTGCCACACCCAGGCCGCGGGCTTCTCGCTGGGCCTCACGACGGCCCAGCTGAACGGCCCGCTGCCATACCCGACGACCAGCCGGACGGCGAACCAGCTCGCCACGCTCGAGCACATCGGCATGCTGGGCGCCCCGCTGCCCGCGCCCCCGGCCAGCCTGCCGAAGCTGCCGGATCCCGCCGACGCGTCCCAGCCGCTGGGGAACCGGGCCCGGTCGTGGCTGGACACGAACTGCGCCAATTGCCACCAGCCCGGCGGCCCGACGCCATCCAGCATGGACCTGCGCTACGCCACGGCGCTGGCTGCCACCGGCACCTGCAACGCGGTACCCCAGGCCGGCGACCTCGGCATTCCGGATGCACGGCTCATTGCCCCGGGCGAGGCGGCCCGATCCGTGGTCGTCGCGCGAATCGGGCGGCGGGATGCCCACGGCATGCCGCCGCTCGCTTCGGCCCTGGTGGACCCGGCCGGCGTGGCCCTGCTGACGACCTGGATCAACGCGCTGACCGGGTGCTAGTCCGGCGGGAAGGTGGGTATCATTGCCCGCCGACGCCGGCGACATCCTGCGCCTCGTCGCCACGATTACCACTGCATTCGGCCTTGTGACGAGGTTGCCATGGCTTTGACCATCGGAGTACCCCGGGAAGTCTTTCCCGGCGAGAGGCGTGTTGCCACGGTTCCCGAAGTCGTCGAGAAGCTGATCAAGCTCGGGATTGCCGTCACCGTGGAACGCGGCGCCGGCGATGCTGCCAATTTCCGCGACGAGGCTTATGCCGCCGCAGGGGCGCAGATC